>CAMHMM010000133.1 GCA_946186215.1 uncultured Ruminococcus sp.
GGACTTACCGTTTGGGTATGGCCTGAATCACTGTGGGCTCCCATATCCTTCACAAAATGTGTTCTTGAGCAGCGCGGCTGCTCCGATGACGAATGGAAGCGCTGGTGGTGCGATCCTGCCGCTAAGGTGTATCAGTTCATAGGGCAGGATAATATATATTTCTACGGCATTGCCCAGCTTGCCATGTGGATGGCTCTGCAGGGCAGGGAGCTTGATAAGATGTCGCCCGTGGATACGGGAGATCATCTCACGATGCCTGTGCTTGTGGCGAATCATCACATTCTGTTCCTTGACAAGAAGGCTTCCTCGAGCGGTTCTGTAAAGCCGCCCATGGCAGATGAGCTTCTGGATTACTACACTCCCGAGGAACTCAGGATGCACTGGCTCGGCCTTGCGCTCGGTCAGAGAAGCGTAAGTTTCCAGCCCAAGCCCTACAATCCCTCAGCAGGGGAGAAGGACAGCGATCCTGTAAGAAAAGAGGGCTCGCTGCTTACAAATGTGTATAACCGCATGATACGCACCTGCTTCTATGATGTTCAGAAATATCTCGACGGAGTTATGCCTGTGGGCACTGTGAGCGATTCTGTGCTTGCGGATTCCGAGCAGGCGGTGCTTGAATATGAGTACTATATGTACAGGACTGAGTTCCATCAGGTCACATATGTGCTCGATTCCTACATACGCAAGGCGAGCAAGTTCATGTCGAAGGCAAAGAAAGAGGCGGATCAGTCCGCTGATGAACAGGTGATAAGACAGTATCTTGCAGATACATTCCACTATATAAAGACTGCGGCAGTTCTGCTCCATCCCTTTGCACCCGAGGGGACTGCGATGGTCAGGGATTATCTCTGTGTGGATGACAGCATTTTCAGCTGGGATAGGATCTTTGATACCTTTACTGATATCCTCGGTGAGGATCACAAGCTGAAATTCCTTGAACCGAGAGTAGATTTCTTCAAGAGACATCCTTCCGAATTCGGCAATTAAGATCAGTTAAAAGGCTGATGCCCGATAAATATCGGTGCTCTGCGATCACATTTTTGATCTTTTGACGGATTCCAATGACGATCCATGGGAAGTGTGATATTTGAGCAAGAAGAAAAAGAATACTAAAAAGAACAATCCAGCACAGGTGAAGGCTCCTGTCAAGGCACCTGCTGCAAAGGAGGAGCATTCATCTCTTGCGGATCTCAAAAGGGCAGCGCTCGAGGCGGAGCCTGATGAGGTGCTCGAGAGCGCGGCTCCCGCAAGGGAGAATGTGATCAATGTTCCTCCCGCAGATGATATACCTGTGAAATCCTCTGAACCCGAGGAAGCTGTTGATGCGGTAAACGAGTTTGCGGAGGCTGATGACGGCTGGACTACCACGGTCTCTGCGGCAGAACCCGAGCCTGCACCTGCTCCGGAGCCTGAAAAGCCGCCGGTACGGGAAGAAGCTCCTGCAAAGCCCGCGGAACATAAGCCTGTTCACAAACAGAGCGGCATTCCCGAGACACCGTCCGGCTCATATCACAGAAATGACGGTGAGCTTTCCGAAAGCTCCCGTGCCGGTCATTATGATAAGAATAATGAGATAGCGTTTGATATCTCCAACGGCAAGGCAAGCTCAGGCCCTCCCGTTTCCGAGGCTGAAAGGCAGCGCCGTGCAGCCGCTCTTGATGCTCTTGACCGCGATCTGAATATCGCAAGGAGCAAGAGGCTCGAAGAGTTAGAGGCAATGCGCCGCATGGAGGCCGAAAAGCAGAGGCAGGAAAGAGAGCGTCTTGAACGCGCAAGGCTCAAAAGGCAAAGGCTCGAGGAAGCCGAGAAAAAGGCCATGTCCGCAGAGCAGCTGAAGGAAAAGACAGAATCCTCCTCAGGCGGCGGTATCAGCAGAAAGACCGAAGGCGGCGCGGTATCTCACGGTACATCAAAGGTAAGGGAGAACGCAGCCCGCAAGGATTACAACGGCAATCTGTTTTCGATGAACGCTGTCAAGGTGATTCTTGCGATATTTATCCTGCTGGCACTTTTGTATGCAGGTGCCTATGTGTATTCCAACAGGAAGACCGAGGCTGTATATGACGACCTCACCACAAGGCTCACAGCATTCAACAGGATCGTTACGGACGAAAGCATCCCGTATGCTCCGCCTGAAAATGCGAAGATGACACTGGATCAGAAAAAGGCATTTTCTCTTGACCATACTCTGCCTGATACGGATATGGACGGTCTTGAGGATAAGCAGGAGATAGACATGGGCACCGATCCTCTCCGTGAGGATTCAGACGGTGACACACTTTCCGACGGTCTTGAATACAGAGCAGGCCTTGATCCTCTTGAAATGCGCACAGACGGGACAACACTGGATTCACAGGTAGTCGTAAATACCACGGTAACGGGCGATAAGGTGAGCGTGGAGCTCAAGGAGATATCCATAGCCGCACAGATCTCTCTCGTTCCTGCTCAGAACTACACGCTCAACGGTACTCCCGGTATGGTGGGCACTGCATTTGAGTTCACCTGCAGCAGCTCGTCTCCCGATGCGGTGATCACATTTGTCATAGACGAGGAGAATGCCGCAGCAAAGAAGCTCAGCACTGAGGCTCTTTCGGTATTTGTGTACGATCCCGATGAAACTAAGTTCACACAGATCGACAGTGAGTATTCTCAGGACAGGAAGTCTGTCAGCGCAAAGATCACCAGCAGCGGTGTATATGCGCTGTTCGATACAAATGTTGCAAATGTGAGCGGTAAAACACAGGTCTTCTTCCTATTCGACAATTCAGGCTCTATGTACCCCGAGGAGCTCTGCAAGGGCTCAGAGGAAAATGATGTGGATTTCAAGCGCCTTGACATGGCGCTCAACCTCATCGATATGCTGGGGGATTCCGTAAACTACGGTGCTGGTGAATTCTCAGGACTTGGCTCCTATAAGAATATCTCCCCCATTTCAGGCGATACCGAGCAGGTAAAGCAGAAGATCGACGATATCAGAAACAAGATACCGCCCTTTACAGGCACCATGATCGCGGATGCACTTGATCATGCGCTGGTGGAATTCGGCGATATCAGCCGTTCTGACAAGAACTATATCGTTCTTCTTACCGACGGCCAGCCTACAAAAATGGAGCCCGAAAAGGACAAAAAGGTGATCTCCGAGGCACGCGCCGACAATATCACCATATTCACCATAGGTCTGGGCAAGGACATAAACGCAGAGTATCTTATCAATATAGCCCAGTCCACCAACGGCCAGTTCTTCCAGGCTACAAATGCAGATGCCCTTGAAAACATCTACGACAAGATCAAGAACTATATGTCCTACAACCAGATCGTCATTGACGATGAAAAGGGCACAAAGGGCTTCGTAGTCGGCGATTCGGGCTTTAATGTTGCAAAGAACGGCTTCGGCTACAATAATTTCCGCGCAGAATTTGCTCCCCACGGTGCTGATGTGGGACTTGCGGGCATAATCAAGGATTATTACAGCACAGGCCTTCCCGAAAGCGGAAAATCATATACCACCAAGGATGGTCTGACCATTCAGGGCTATGATATCTCGGGAATAAAGGCATTTTCCGACGGAAAGATCAATTTCAACGAAGTCCATGTGGATATTCTTGACAAATATGAGGAATATCTGTGCATCACCGATAAGTGGGATTTCAGGAGTGTTTCAGGAGGCCTTCTCAGATACAATGACCGTACAAGAAAATTCATCGAGGATGCAGGGCTGCGCATCGTTACCGCGGATTATGATTTTGAAGCTCCTCAGCTGAGCCAGATAGATCAGATCCTGTGTACCATAACGAACACCTCCGTTAAGGCGTTCACTCAGTATGAGTGCGTGCTTATCGACAGCACAAGATGCACCGACGATGATCTTCAGGTCATGAGGATGATCAACTGGTACTGCAATCTTCCCTATGCAGAAGGCAGAAATGTCCGCATATATGATTTCGGCTATCAGGGAGACAAGGCTATCGAGGAGCTCAACAAAGAGCTTACGGAGGGCATTCCCTCGCTCATCGCCTTCGGCGGCAACGCTCTTAACGCGATAAGGCTTTCAAGAGATAATGCCAACAGCAATATCTATGTGCTCGAAGCGTATGACAGCAATTCCCCCGAAAGAGTGGTAAAGATACGACTCACAAGATCGCCGCTTTTCTCTTGGGATGATTCTCAGTATCAGTATATCGCCGAAAGAAACGGAGAGGTCCAGCCTCTAAGGATAATCGTAACATGACCGCAGCTTTCACCATACGGGAGCCGCAATGATCACAAAACCGAGCCATAGTGCTTCCGATATAACGGGAACACTATGGCTCTGCTTGTCAGAACAGAAAGGTTTTATATGGATAAAGAGTTTTTTGATAAGTGGTTTGACGGATTTAATGAAGGTCTGGATAAAATGAGTAATGACGAGTGCTCCAGGCTTTTTTCAAAGTGTGCATCTAAATGTGCGTGTGATGCGCTTAAATATCTTTACAGGGATCTGTTTGTTGATTGCGGTAGAGATCTTGATAAATTTTTCAGACGGGTTGAAGAAAAGAAAAATGTAAGGGGAAGAGTTGTTGAATCGGGGAAGATCTATGAGCTGATTTTTACAAGCTGCGATTGTCCCGTTCATACGGAAGCGGGAATTGGATCCAACAGATTATGTGAATGTTCCAGACAAAGCATGATATGTGTATTTAAGGAGCTTGTTCCTGAAAGAAGATTTCACATCGAATGTATCAAATCTATTCTTTCGGGGGATGAAGTGTGTTGTCATAGAATAATTTTTGATGATTAACTGATACAGTATTCTGAGATATCCAAACCTGAGTTTATAGTGAGGCAGGGATTATTTATGGACAGATATAATGATATTAAAGCGAAGATATTGGAATATTCCGATAAGGATGAGGATATTAAAGCGATAGTGGCGATCGGATCATCTGTAAGAAAAGAAATAAAAGCAGATGAATTTTCTGATCTGGATCTTTTCATTGTGGCGAGTGATACAGAAAGATGGATTACGGGAGACTATCCCGGACTTTTGGGGAACATAAGCATATCATTTGTCGAGCCTACGCTGGGCGGCGGCAAGGAAAGAAGGTGTATCTATGATGAAGACAGGGATGTGGATATGATCATCATGACACCGGAGCAGTTCGAAACAGCCATTAAGGAAGGCGTTGCTGGGTGGGTGATGAACAGAGGCTATGATGTGCTGTACGATTCTATGGGCTTTACGGAGCTGTTGAAAACATATATTAAGCCGGGAGGTTCCGAGCCTTACATCGATGAAGCGGAATTTCTCAATGTGGTGAATGATTTCTGCTTTCACAATATCTGGGCGTGCAAGAAACTTAAGAGGGGCGAGCTGTGGTCTGCCAAGATATGTGTGGATTCTTACCTGAAAAATCATCTTCTCAGAATGCTGGAGCTGTATCGCTATAAAACGGCCGGAGTTGATGTGTGGCATTCCGGAAGATTTATAGAAAAATGGGCGGGAGAGGATATCCTTGATGAATTAAAAAGATGCTTTGCTCATTATGAGAAGGAAGATGTGATGAGAGCACTTATTGCAACATATCATTTGTTTGAGAAGGTGACCAGAGGATTAGCTGATGCTGAAGGGTTTGCTTATCCTGAAAAAGCTTGCAGATGTGCAAAAGCATACTTGAAAATATAATGA
>CAMHMM010000134.1 GCA_946186215.1 uncultured Ruminococcus sp.
CTCCTGCCTTGCCGCTGCTTATCGTATAGGACTGCTCAACGGGAAGGACGAATATTCGTCCGTCTCCGATAGTACCGTCGTTTGTCCTTGCGGTTTCGAGTATGGTGCTGCATACTGTGTCGCAGTCCTCATCCTCTATGACCATAAAGAGCATCGTTTTCGGAAGCTCGTCATATCTGACACTGCCTATCGTGATACCGTTCTGCTTGCCGCGCCCATAAACATCCATCTCAGTCACGGATACAAAGCCCTTTGCTTCAAGCGCATCTGTTACATCCTTGACCTTTTCAGGCCTTATGATGGCTCTCACCATTTTCATAATACTTCGCTCCTTTATGTTACATGGACAAAAGCTGCTGGAGTCTGTCCTTATCGAGCTCATCGGTCCTGCCGCTCATCGAAATGCGTCCCTTTTCCATAACATAGCATCTGTCGGACACTTCGAGCACAAATTCAAGATACTGCTCTACCATAAGTATCGCCATATCCTTTTTTAGCCTCGTTATTACGCGGCCTATCTCCTGAATGACCGACGGCTGTATTCCCTCTGTGGGCTCGTCAAGAATAAGCACCTTGGGCTTTGATACCACCGCCCTTGCGATGGCAAGCTGCTGCTGCTGCCCGCCAGAAAGATCGCCGCCGCGTCTTTCAAGAAATTCCTTCAGGATCGGAAAGGTCTCAAATATCTCCTGGGGTATCTCCTTTACACCGGGATTTGCCTCCATACCGAGGAGTATGTTTTCCTTTACGGTAAGCTGCGGAAATATCTCGCGTCCCTGCGGGACATACCCTATGCCTGCCTTTGCCCGTGAATATGTGGGAAGGGTGAAAATGCTCTTTCCATCCAGCTTTATATCGCCCGAAGGAGTTGACACAAGTCCCATTATAGCCTTCATAGTAGTGGATTTACCTACGCCGTTTCTTCCCACAAGACAAGTTATCTCGCCTTTGTTCGCGGTTATATCAACACCGAACAGCACCTTGCTGCCGCTGTATGCAGCTGTTACCTTTTCAAGCTCGAGCATTGTTATTCGCCGCCCCTTCCGAGATACACATCTATTACCTGCTGATTTCCCGACACCTCATCCATTGTGCCCTCGCACAGAAGCTCACCGTCATGAAGCACCGTCACAAGTGTTGCGACCTCTTTTACAAACTGCATATCATGCTCTACCACAACGATAGTGCAGTTGTTCTGTATTATTTTCAGAAGCTCGGCTGTGCGCTGAGTTTCTCGCCTTCCCATACCTGCTACGGGTTCGTCGAGCAGCATCAGTTTCGGCTTTGATACACACAGCATAGCTATTTCCAGCCACTGCTTCTGGCCGTGCGAAAGAACGGTGGGATATTCATTTCTCATCTCATACAGTCCGACAAACTGCAGCTGATGTTTTATATCCTCGATCTCCTGCTTTCTGAGCTTGCTTTTGAGCGATGCGAACACACTTCTGTCGCGCACCACCGCAAGCTCCATGTTCTCAAATATCGTAAGTCCCGTAAACACGCTTGGTGCCTGGAATTTTCTGCCTACACCTATATTTACGATCTTGTTTTCCTTTATCTTCTGAAGATCATATTCCTCACCCTCGCTGCGGTAGATTATATTCCCGCCGGAAAGGCGGTTCTTGCCGCAGATCGCATCAAGAAGCGTGGTCTTTCCCGCTCCGTTAGGGCCTATGAGGAAGCGTATCTCATTTTCATATACCTTAGTGGAAACATTTTTTACTGCCCTGAAATTGCCGAATGTTATACTTGCATCCCTGATCTCAAGAACAGGTACTGCCTCTGCCATTATACACTGCCTCCTTTACCCACCGGAGTACGGCTCACCTTAGGATCCTTTTTCGGCTCTCTTGCATCAGCATTTACAGCGGCTGTATCAGCTGCATCTGCTTTGCTGCTTTTCTTTCTGATGATGCCGATCACCTTTGCAGGAAGATCCTTGATGGAAATGAGGCCGCCCGGGAAGAACAGTATTACAGCTATGAACAGCGCACCGATAAAGAACTGCCAAATATCAGGGAACTGCTCGGAAACGATGCTCTTTGTAAAGTTCACTACGAGCGCACCGAGAATAGAGCCTACAAGTGTTGCCTTTCCGCCGACTGCTACCCAGATGACCATTTCCGTCGAAGGTGCAATATTGATATCTGTCGGGGAAATGATACCTACCTGAGGAACATAAAGTGCTCCTGCAATACCGGCAAGTGCTGCTGACAGGCAATATACAAATACCTTGTACACTGCGGGAGAATAGCCTGTGAAACGCACTCTGTTCTCAGCATCTCTTACCGCAATAAGAACACGGCCTACACGGCTGTTTACTATTTTGGTGCAAAGCGCGAATGCGCCGATGAGAAATACGAGTGTGAAATAGAACAGGACCATTTTAGTGGTCGGGCTGTTTACCGAAAAACCGAATATCGTTGTAAAACTCGTAAGGCCGTTTGAACCCCCGAAATATTCCTGTCTGCCTATCATGAATGTTGCAAGCGCATATGAAAGTGCCTGTGAAAGGATACAGAAGAACACGCCCCTGATACGGTTAAGGAAGGTAAGCGAGCCTATGATCGCCGCAAATATCACGGGTATCAGAACGACTGCACATATGGTAAAAACGCTGCTGTGAAACGGTGCCCAGAAAGCAGGCAGCTTTTCCACGGCGCTCCACGCCATAAAATCGGGAAGCTCGCCGTTTGAAGCTTCAAGCTTTAAATGCATTGCCATACAATATGCACCGAGTCCGAAGTAAACTCCGTGACCGAGACTGAGTATGCCGGTATATCCCCATATCATATCTATGCCAAGAGCTACAAGCGCAAAGCACATATATTTTCCGAGCATATTGACGCGAAATGAGGACATATAGATCGGTGCCGTTGCAAGGAACAGGAATATCAGCATGGCAAGTATGTTCTTGCCTGTGAGACGATGCCCTCTTACAGTTAAATTTTTAAGATCCATTTACACCGCCCTCTTAATCATCCAGAGCTCTGCTTCGGATAGAGAATATACCCTTCGGCCTGAACTGCAGTATTATTATAACCACGATAAATATCATAACCTTGCCAAGTGATGCCGATGTGAAAAATTCAAATGTAGGACCGCCCACACCTATTATTGCTGCTCCCGTTATAGAGCCGATTATCCTGCCGACACCGCCGACAACAACTGTCATGAATGCGTCCACGATATACGACTGACCGATGGTAGGACCGATAGGTCCGAGGAATGTTATAGCGCAGCCTGCGATACCCGCAAAGCCCGAACCGATCGCAAATGTGAGCATATCACATTTTGCCGTATTCACGCCGAGGCTCGCTGCCATCTCACGGTTCTGCATTGCTGCCCTGATGTTGCGCCCCTGCTTTGTCTTATACATGAAAACTGCGATCAGCAGGCAGCTTACAGCTGCCATTACAAGTATGAAAAGCCTCTTGCCGGACATGGCAAACATTCCCATCACCTGGATGTTCTTATCAAGAAATGCAGGAGCAGAGACGCTTACATTGGTAGGTCCGAATATGGAGCGCACCGTCTGCTGCAGTGCAAGACTGATGCCCCATGTTACGAGAAGACTGTCGATTGCACGGCCGTACAGGTGGCGTATGATGAGCCTTTCAAGTATCAGGCCGACTGCTGCGGTCACTATGAATGCTGCGAGCATCGCAGCGAAGAAATATGCATCAAAAATATTTTCGGGCATTACTGCCTTCCATATATTCTGTACGACATATGCCGTATATGCTCCGATCATGATGAACTCGCCATGAGCCATATTTATGATCCCCATAAGACCGAAGGTAATGGCAAGTCCGAGTGCTGCAAGCAAAAGGATCGAGCTTACGCTCAGTCCATTAAAAAGCTGCATCAAAAACAGATCCATAAATCATCATCCTTCCGGATATGATGTACATTTCCGCGGGGGTGCGGAAATGTACACGCTCAGATATCCTTATGTCAGCTGCCAAGTCCTGCAGACTCAGCCCATGCATAAGACTTGAGCCAGGGATCGGGAGTTACCCTGTCCTCGGTCTCCCAGAGGGACTGTATCTGACCGTCCTTATCGGCAACGCCGACGAATACCTTCTGCAGGCAATGGTGAGTATCGCCCTCGGCTATAGTGATCTTGCCTTCGGGAGTATCTACCTCGACAGAGCCGGACTCACAAACCTTGATGACATCTTCAACTTCAAAGGAATTTGCTGCTTCAACAGCCTGCTTCCAGAGGTAAACGCCCTCATATGCATTGACAACGGGATCGCCTGTTACCTTGTCAGCTCCGTAAAGGGACTGGAACTTTTCTGTAAATGCCTTTGATTCGGAAGTGTCGATGGACTGGAAGTAATTCCATGCAAACAGTGTGCCTTCGGAATATTCAGGTCCCATACCTCTGATATCTTCCTCATATGCCGAGAAAGACATTACCTGTATATCATCGGGAGTAAGACCTGCATCGCGGTACTGCTTGAAGAAGGATACATTCGAGTCACCGTTGATGGTGTTGATTATTACATCTGCGCCGGACTGCTGGATCTTTGTGATGACCGTTGAGCAGTCGGTATATCCGAGCGGGATATATTCCTCGCCGACGATCTCAAAGCCGTAATCGGGCTGCATAGCCTTTATGATAGTGTTTGTAGTTCTCGGATAAACATAGTCCGAACCGAACAGGAAGACCTTTACTGTATCTCCACTCTTGGGCTTGATATTCTCCATAATGTAGTCAAGCGCGGGTATCGCCTGCTGATTGGGACATGGAGCTGTATACATGATATTGTGTGAAGACTCAAGTCCCTCATACTGAACAGGATACCACAGAAGGCCGTTATTGCCTTCCACTACAGGAAGAACAGCCTTTCTTGATGCTGATGTCCAGCAGCCGAACACTGTTGCGACATTATCCTTTGTCAGGAGCTTCGTAGCCTTTTCGGCAAATATCGCCGCGTCTGATGCTCCGTCCTCGCTGACATATACTATCTGCTTGCCGAGCACGCCGCCCTCTGCATTTATCTCATCGATAGCCATTTCAACTGCCTGTATCATCGGCTTTTCAGCCATAGCCATCGTTCCGCTCTGGGAATGAAGGATACCGACTGTTACCGTATCGCCGGAAGCGGCTGCAGTCTGGCTGCCGGATGTTGTTTCTGCTGATGTATTTACAGCGCCCTGATCTCCGCAGCCCGCTAATGATACTGCCATCGCCATAACTGAAAGCAATGCTAAACTTCTGAACTTTTTCATAATCCCTGTCTCCTTTGTGTATCGCTATTCTCCGCAGATATTTCAAACTGTATCAGTGTTGATAACGATACTTTATTTTTTCTCCGCATACCGATATATCTGCGCCGTATCGGCGCGGTATATCAGTATCATCGCATCTTTATGCTTATCGGAAGAAAAGCTTTCTCGTCAGGTTTTCGCCTGTCGATATGTATATTATAGTTGATACACGAAAAAAATACACTCACAATTTTTGGATGCAGGAATAAAATATTTTGCTTGCATTTTCATCGTTGTAATGTATAGATAAAAACTCAGGTGCCCCATTTAAAACTATTGTAAAAGCCCACAAAATTGTGATTTCATCAATATTTACACATGTTTTGACTTGACTACCGCACTTTAATATGATAATATTAGCTTATGCTTAAATGCAAG
>CAMHMM010000135.1 GCA_946186215.1 uncultured Ruminococcus sp.
CTGGACAATCTCGGACTGGAAACAGAAAAGCACGATGTTGTCAAGAAGTGGGATATATACTGATTTACGGGAGCGCTGCGGCGCTCCTTTTTATATACCCAAACACACCGTATATATGAAGTCCCCCCTGTCACAGATATTACAAAGCGCAGAAAATTGTATCTGTTTATTGTATATGTTTAATAAATTCTGCCGTCCGGATTTTTAATGCACAATGCCGCTTGACAAATCGTAAACAATATATTATAATAAAATAGTATGCAAAATGATTGTGCGTCCAGCACTTGATACATACAGACTGCCGCTAAAAAGGCAGATCATGATCATATCGCTTGTACTTATCATATATCATCCGGCCGTTGTCTGTCCTTTAACGGCTTATACTGATCTCTCCGCAGGAGCGGCTCTGTGCGCAGAAAATGCGCCGCAAGGCGGAGGCAGATCCAATATATTATCCCATAAATATATAGATCTTTAAGGAAATAGTTTTGGTCATGTCAAATTCAATTTCATATAAGAGAAAGCTGATTCTTGACAGGTAGGTTGACTGTCTGCCCGACGGCAGGCTGTTGATATATGAATGTACCTCCGCGATAAAGAAAAGGAGGTCACACTGGATGGAACAATTGCTGATCGGCTTTCTGATAGGCACGGTAGTGGCAGGTGTCGTAGCCGCACTGATAGCGTTCAGAGCCGGGATCAAGTACCGTATGTCACAGGCAGAAAGTGCGATAGGTTCCGCTGAAAAGGAAGCCGAAAGAATAATCGAAGCAGCAAAGGAAGAAGCAGAGAGCAAGAAGAAGATCGCCCTTGTAGAAGCCAAAGACGAGATACACAAGGATCGTACAGAGCTTGAAAAGGAGATCAAGGACAGAAGAAGCGAGCTCTCCAGACAGGAAAGACGCGTACAGCAGAAGGAAGAGAACTTAGACAAGAAAACGGATCAGTTCGAGAAAAAGGAAGATCAGCTCCAGAAAAAGCTCAAAGCAGCTGATGAAAAGCTTGAAGAGGCAGAGCGCATAAAGAAGTCTCAGATGGATGTTCTCGAAAAGATCTCTCAGCTCACTACCGAGCAGGCAAAGGAGCAGCTGCTCACAGTCCTCGACAATGAACTGACACATGAGAAGGTTCTTCGCGTCACCCAGTACGAACAGCAGGTAAAGGATATCTGCGAGGAGAAGGCAAGAGGTCTTATCGCCCTTGCAATCTCAAAATGTGCCGCAGATCAGGTCGCTGAAACCGCAGTTTCTGTGGTAGCGCTTCCCAGTGATGATATGAAAGGCCGTATCATCGGACGAGAGGGAAGAAACATCAGAACACTCGAAACACTCACGGGCGTTGAGCTCATCATCGACGATACTCCCGAGGCTATCACACTTTCATGCTTTGATCCCGCACGCCGCGAGGTAGCAAGGATCGCGCTTGAAAAGCTCATCGCAGACGGCCGCATCCACCCTGCTAAGATCGAGGAAATGGTGGAAAAGGCTAAGCGCGAGGTAGAGCACCGCATCAAGCAGGAGGGCGAAAGAGCGATACTCGAGACCAATGTTCACGGTATCAATCACGAACTCGTGCGCCTGATAGGAAGGCTCCACTACCGCACATCATACAGACAGAATGTGCTCACACACTCCATCGAAGTGGCTCATCTCTGCGGTATCATGGCTTCCGAGCTGGGAGTTGACGCAGCGACCGCAAGGCGTGCAGGTCTTCTCCACGATATCGGAAAGGCTCTTTCCTACGAGATCGAAGGCTCCCATGTACAGATCGGCGTTGATGTATGCCGCAAGTACAAGGAAAGCGCAGAGATCATTCATGCAGTCGAGGCTCACCACGGCGATGTGGAATGCAGGACTGTTATTGCAGCGCTGGTCCAAGCTGCCGATGCCATCTCCGCAGCAAGACCCGGTGCCAGAAACGAGAATTACGAAAACTATATCAAGCGTCTTGAAAAGCTCGAAGAGATCTGCTCCTCCTACGAAGGCGTTGAAAAGTCCTACGCTATTCAGGCCGGCAGAGAGGTCCGCATCATGGTCATCCCCGAGCAGGTCAACGACGAAAAGATGGTTCTCACAGCCCGCGAGATCGCAAAGCGCATAGAAAGCGAAATGCAGTATCCCGGACAGATCAAGGTCCACCTTATCAGAGAATCAAGAGCCATCGAATACGCAAAGTAAACAGCGCCGCCCCGCATAACACTGCGGGGCGGAATTTTTAAAGAAAGACACACATGAACAGGGCTGTATGACCGCAGCACTTTCCTGTATGCGTTAATTGTTGATATCAACAAAAACAATACATTCATATTTGGTCAAAGCGCTGATTTTTGTTAATATTGCAAAAAAAATTGAAAAAATTATCTGTTTGTGATATAATCAATACAGTGATGTCCCTAGCCTCTAAGGCAGAGCTTTGAAATAATTGTGGCAGCTGCATACAAATCAAATAAACCGGCTGCCACTCGGAATATTCAGCGAAGGAAGGAATAGATAATGGCAAAGAAGAAATATTTCGGTGAAAAGATCCCTCCTCAGTGCCAGTATTGCAATTTCGGTACGAGAGCTAAGAGCGGCGGAAAGGTGCTCTGCGAGAAAAAGGGAATAGTAGGCGAAACAGACAGCTGCAACAAGTATGTCTATTCTCCTCTTAAAAGGATCCCGAACAAACAGCTCCACATACCCGGAAACTTTGACGAAGACTGATACGGTCTGTGACAGGATCAGCACAAATACCCGCCGCCTGAAAGCATCACATCAGCTTTCGGGCGGTGTTTTCATCACACCGGATCATATGACAAACGGAGGAAATGATATGAGCACCGAGATCACAGTCAACATCCACAGCAGCATCCGCATACAAAGCGACACGGCAGTTATCCGCATTGACCCCTTCAAGATAGAAGGCGAGCCCCACGATGCAGATATAATTTTCATCACTCACGACCATTACGACCATTATTCGCCGGAGGATATCCAAAAGGTAAGCAAGCCCGACACAATTCTTGCCACTCCGAAAAACATGGAACAGCAGCTTTCCGGCATGAACGCAGTTCTGTTTACCCCCGGGGAGACAGGCGAGGTGCGCGGCATTCCCGTTGAGGCAGTGGCATCATATAATATCATGAAGCCCTTTCACCCGAAATCAAAGGGAAATGTGGGGTATGTGATGACCGTAGACGGACAGCGGATCTATGTTGCGGGAGATACCGACAGCATCAGGGAGATAAAGGCTGTCAGATGCGACACAGCTATCGTGCCCATCGGCGGGCTGTACACCATGAATGCCTCAGAAGCGGCATCGGTTGTTAATGAAATTCACCCGAAGACTGCCATTCCCGTCCATTACGGTGACATAGTCGGGAAAGCAAGCGACGGTGGAAAATTCAAAAAGCTCGTTTCGGATGGGATCGAAACGATACTGCTGATAAAATAAGGGAGTATTATTATGAAAAAGCCAATATCTGCAATGCTTGCAGTCATGCTCTCCGCACTTTGCTGCGCCTGTGGATCGGATATATCCTCAAATACCAATAACACATTTTTAAACGATGCCACATCAAACGCGGCCGCAGCAGCGGAAACAGATTCGGAGATCAGTGCAATTGTAACATTTGACGGTTCGATACTCGAATCCGACGGGATAATAGAGCCTATGGACACAAAGGAGCTCATAGAAAAGCTGTCCGCACTCAAAATGGACATGACACCCGACGAGGTTACCGCCCTTTTCGGCAAGGAGCCGTATTTAGTACAGGAAGCAAATTCGATGATATTCAAGTATTTCAGCGGTGATGTCACCATTACGCTGTGGGGAACACAGCTTTTTCAGGCCACGGTGGAATGCGGCGGTTCTGAGGTAGCAATAGCTCTGGCCTGCGATGCTGAAGAGTAAGCTCGCAGAAGTAATATCATCATCGGTAGAATTGATAGGCTCCCTCAGTCAAACAGCCCTTACGGGCTGTTTGACTGGTCTGTCGGCTTTGACGACATAATCTAAGCGTAAAATCAACTGGAAATAAAAGTTCCGAGCCGCAAATGAGCACCTCTATTCAAAAAAGCATACGGGCAACAGTCGGCTTTGCCGACCAAGTAACAAACGACGGCGATAGGATTGCAAAACATAGTTCCGAGCCACAAATGAGCGTTCCCGTTCAAAAAAGCATACGGGAAGCCGTCGGCCTTGCCGACAACCGACAAAAAAATCCTTGTACCGAAGTACAAGGATCTTTGGTGCGGATAACAGGAGTTGAACCTGCACCGAGTTGCCCCGACTAGAACCTGAATCTAGCGCGTCTGCCTATTCCGCCATATCCGCAAATGCAACAGTATTATTTTACAGCAATACGGGGCGAAAGTCAAGCGATGAAAAGGGCATTTTAAAAAAAATTTACATTTATTATCCACACCTCAGGCAGACCGATGCCACGCCCAACGCAGTGCCGTTCATATATCAAAAACCGACACGGGTGATACGAAATATTGCAAAGCAATCGAAAAAGCCCTGTATAAAACGGACTCAACCAACAGTAGAGTCCCGCATAAACGGCGGTTTTTTCGGAATATCAACCACCGGTTCGTGTTAAAAAGTCCTGTCAGGCGATATAATGGAGTCATGAAAGGAGGAGCCCGATATGGATCAGATCAAAGTCGGAAAATTCATAGCATCCTGCAGGAAGGAACAGGGCATGACTCAGGCTAAGCTTGCTGAGAAGCTCGGGATCAGTGACAGGGCAGTCAGTAAATGGGAAACAGGAAAATCATTGCCGGATGCGGGGATCATGCTTGAATTGTGTGATCTTTTGAAAATCAATGTCAATGAACTCCTGTCGGGCGAAAAGATCATGACAGAGGCTTATAACAAAAAAGCAGAGGAAAATCTGCTGGCAATGAAACGGGAAGTCGAAGAAAAGAACAGACAGCTGCTGAATCTTGAGATAATTATCTGCGCCCCGGCAACGCTTGCAGGACTTGTGCTGTGCGGCGTAGCTGCCTATGTGGAAATGCCGACAGGATTAAAAGCAGGGATCATAACATTTGCCGTGATGCTGATCATAGCGGTCGCATTCATTGCTGTCGGGATCGAGCAGAAAGCCGGATATTATGAGTGTAAGTATTGCCATGACAGGCACATACCGACATACTGGCAGACAAATCTTGCGCCGCATATCGGAAGAACAAGATATATGAAGTGCCCGGCGTGCGGCAAGCGGAGTTATCAGAAGAAAGTCCTTACAAAGGAAACATCTGCTGATGACAGCGCAGACAAGTAAACACAATTCACAATATATGATCACAGCGTTTGCTCCCGGATGGATCTTACAGATCATTACGGGTATCTTTGCAAACAGCCCTGCCGTAAAAAGCAGGGCTGAATTTTTTGGGTGCATGACCGACAGTGCAAATACCCATTGAAACCTCCCGCATCATGTTCAGACGGGAAAACCCGCACGGATACGGCATTTTCCACGCTGTCTCCGTCATCTTCACGACACATATGATACACCGATCCCCTTTTATCCGCACAGAAAAATATTTTTTTGCAAAAACACTTGACAAGCCCCTGAAAATATGTTATAATCAATTTTGTCATTTGGTTCGGGGCAGTCTGCTCTGGTATGCGGGTGTAGTTCAATGGTAGAATTCCAGCCTTCCAAGCTGG
>CAMHMM010000136.1 GCA_946186215.1 uncultured Ruminococcus sp.
CGAGGGCGAGCTTTCGGGGATAGCAGAAGAATTTATGTGGTTTTAAAGAATGCTGTAAAGCTCAGATGTACAGCAAAAAACTCTGCCATCGGAATACATCAGTGTTCCGATGGCAGAGTTTTACAGATAATGATTTACTGTTAATTAAGCTTTGGTACCTTCAGCGATCTTATTGCATTCAGCACAGCCAGCACCATAACACCCACATCTGCAAAGATAGCGAGCCACATATTGGCAATGCCCAGTGCGCCAAGCAGCAGGCACAAAAGCTTTATCCCTATTGCAAACCAGATATTTTCATAAACTATCCGCATACATTTACGGGATATGGCTATCGCAAGTGGAAGCTTCAGAGGATCGTCATCCATGAGCACAACATCAGCGGCCTCTATTGCAGCATCTGAGCCCAGACCGCCCATGGCGATTCCCACATCTGCGCGGGAGAGAACAGGCGCATCGTTGATACCGTCACCCACAAATGCGAGAGACCTGCCCTTTGCCTTGCTTTCAAGCAACTTTTCTGTGATCTCTACCTTGTCCGCAGGCAAAAGCTCGGTGTGTACCTCATCTATGCCAAGCTCCTTTGCTACTGCTTCACCGACCGAATTTATATCGCCTGTGAGCATCACGGTTTTGTGTATGCCTTGTTTTTTCAGACTGCTTATCGCTGATCTTGAATTTTCTTTCAAAGTATCGCTGATAAGGATATGTCCCGCATAGCCGCCGTTTACAGCCATGTGAACGACAGTTCCCACACTGTGGCAGTTGCAGTATTCAACGCCTATGTGCTGCATCAGCTTGTCATTTCCAACGGCGATCTTCATTTCATCCACATCGGCAAGCATACCCTTGCCGCCGATCTCCTCGATGATGCCTATTCGTCCCGCATCGATCTCCTTGCCGTATGCTTTGCATATGCTGCGGCTGATAGGGTGATTGGATGAGCTTTCGGCAGCTGCGGCAAGCTCGATCGTCCTGTCATTTTCCATTATGCCGTGGTGGATGCCCGTCACTTCAAAGGAGCCCTTTGTGAGCGTTCCCGTTTTGTCAAAGACAACTATATCGGTCTTTGAGAGCGTTTCAAGATAGTTGGCACCTTTTATCAGTATACCCTTGCGGCTCGCACCGCCAAGCCCTGCAAAGAAGCTGAGAGGGATGCTGACGACCAGAGCACAGGGACAGCTTATTACAAGGAAGGTGAGTGCTCGGTATATCCATTTTCCCCATTCGGGTGAATGAGACATCATGAGCATGGCAAGTGGGGGAAGAATAGCAAGAGAAAGTGCGCAGATACATACCGCAGGAGTGTATACCTTTGCAAATTTAGTGATGAACTGCTCTGATTTGGATTTCTTCGAGCTTGAATTCTCCACAAGATCGAGTATCTTTGATGCTGTGGATTCACCGAATTCCTTTGTAGTGCGTATCTTTATAAGGCCGCTGAGGTCGATCGAACCGCTTACCACCTCATCGCCCTCGCATACCTCGCGGGGGATGCTCTCACCTGTAAGAGCGGCTGTATCTATGGATGCGCGTCCCTCGGTAATAATGCCGTCTATGGGGATCTTTTCTCCGGGCTTTACAACTATGACGGAGCCTACGGGCACTTCATCAGGATCAGTCTCACAGATACCCTCCGGAGTTTCAAGATAAGCGCAGTCAGGTCTGATATCCATCAGTTCGGAAATGCTCTTGCGGCTTTTTCCTACTGCTACCGACTGGAAAAGCTCGCCTATCTGGTAAAAGAGCATTACCGCGATTGCCTCGGTATAATCCTCCGAGCCGCTTACAAGAGCGATTGCGAATGCGCCCACCGTAGCGATACCCATGAGAAAGCATTCATCAAACACCATCCCGCGGATGATGCCGAGAAACGCCTTTCTCAGGATATCATAGCCGATAACGATGTATGGGATAAGGAAAAGTACGAATTTCAGCACCCCTGAAACGGGGATAAGATTAAGGATCACCAGCAGTACAGCCGCAGCGATAATGCGTATCAGCACTTTTTTCTGCTTTTTATTCATTCAGATCACCTTCCCGCGGCAGATCAGAAAAAGATCTCGCAGTCGTCCTCTACCTTTTTGCAGTTTTTCAGAACAACAGGCATGACTGCCTTGGGATCTGCACCATTCTCAAACTCCACAGCCATTTTAAGAGTCATGAAATTAACGGTGCAATCCTTTACGCCCTCGGTATTCTTGGCTGCATCCTCCATTTTCAGGGCGCAGTTGGCGCAGTCAACATCGATCTTGTAGGTCTTTTTCATATGATCAGATCCTTTCATTATATATGAACAAGTGTGCATATGTTCTTATATAATAAGCTTATCACATCGCTTCTTATTTGTCAATAGGAAAGGCCAAAAAATATTTGCCGTTTTTCACAAAATTATCACTCAAAAATGTAAAAACTGCTGTGAAGTATCAACTCCACAGCAGTCTGTGTCACATAAGGTCTATTCCGTTTGCAAGAAATGCCGCACGCCTGTCGATACAGGTGGCGCATTTGCCGCAGGGCTCCTCGCCGCCCTCATAGCAACTCCATGTGATCTCATAGGGGACACCGAGGCGCTTACCTGCAGCAACTACCTGTGCCTTGTTCATTTTAGCAAAGGGGGCTTCAAGGTAAAGCTGCTTTCCGCTTCCTTCATATATCGCCTTGTTCATGCTTTCAACAAATTCGACCGAGCAATCGGGGTATGCACTTCCTGCTGCATCATCAGAATGGGCACCGTACATTATAACTCCGCATTCTTTTGAAAGGGCAATGCTTGCAGCAACAGAGAGAAACAATCCGTTCCTGAAGGGAACATAGGTGCTCACAGGCGCACCGTCTGTCTTTGCGGTCTGCTCAGCGTAGCTTTCATGGGGAATATCGCCCCTGCCGTCAAGGAGCGTACAGTCAGAGAAGCGGAAAATATCAGTCAGATCCGTTTCCAGATGCTCAACATGGTAGTATTCAGCGGTCTTTCTCGCTGCTTCAAGCTCTTTTTTATGCTTTTGCCCGTAGTATATCGAAAGAGCGATAACATTTTCTGCGGAATATCTGTCCACAGCCATTGCAAGCAGGGTAGTGCTGTCTACACCGCCGCTTGATAAGACGAGAGCCTTCATATCAGTCACCGAATGAGATGCCGAGTGCCTTTGCGCTCTTTACATATCCGCCATTGGGATCGACAAATTTAGTCTTTCCTGCAACCTCTTCAAGGGGGTTCTCGGATATTTCGGATTTGATCATCGCTACGGAATAGCCGTATTTCTTGTCAGCTATGAGCTGAGCTGCGCGGACACCGAATCTGGTTGCAAGTATCCTGTCGTAGGCACTGGGGCTTCCGCCTCTGAGCATATGGCCGGGAACGCATACTCTTGTTTCAATTCCTGTTGCCTTCTGTACCTGAGCGGCAATTGTATTTGTAGCAGTGGTTATGCCTGCTTCAAGTCTTGCTTTAGCTCTGTCCTTCTTTTTGAGCTTAGCTTCGTCGGTGCTGTAAGCGCCCTCTGCGACAGCTACGATAGAGAATCTGTGACCATTGTCGGAGCGCTTCTGGAGCGCATCGCAGATCTTGTCGATATCATAGGGTATCTCGGGGATGATTATGGCATCAGCGCCGCCGGCAATACCTGAATAAAGTGTGAGCCAGCCGGCCTTGTTTCCCATTATCTCCACCATGAGTATCCTGCTGTGTGATGCTGCTGTAGTATGAAGCCTGTCTATTACATCGGTCGCTGTATCAACTGCGGTATGGAAGCCGAATGTGACATCCGTTCCGAATATATCGTTGTCTATTGTCTTGGGCAGACCTATGACATTAAGCCCTTCCTGCGAAAGGAGATTGGCTGTCTTGTGTGTGCCGTTTCCGCCTAAGGTAAGCAGGCAGTCGAGCTTGAGTGCCTTGTAGGTATCCTTCATCTGCTTTACCTTGTCCACATTGTCCTCGCCGATGGATGAAATCATCTTGAATGGCTGGCGCTTGGTACCGAGGATAGTTCCGCCCATGGTGAGTATCCCCGAGAATTCGGAGGGCTGCATTTCACGGGCTATATTGTTGATAAGTCCGTAATACCCGTTCTGGATGGCGGAGTTCAAGCCCTGACAATCGCCGCCGCTGGTAAGGATGCCTATTCTTTTCTTGCCCATAATTATTCCTCCTGTTTTGTATTTTCTGCTTTATAAAGCAGTCCATATGATGATAAGGTAATACAATGTGTGTTTTATATTACACCGGGTGTTTGTAAATTTATGCTTGTTATTTCAGGATATTTCTGATCCTTGCCAAAAGCAATGGATTGGCAGATGTCTGCTTCAGAAAATCCTCAATGATATGCAGCGATTGTCTTGGCATCTGTCTGAGGTCGGCATCGCTCGTTTTTTCAAGAAAAGAGATCATTTCCATCATTTCGTCATATACATCCTTTTCGCAGCTGTCGTCTGATAATTGCTCTCTTAGCTCCTCGATATCCGGAAGTTCTTCCTTTATGACGAGTTCTATGCCGCTGGCACTGCAAAACGGTGCAAAAAGATCATATGATCTATGTGAATCTACCTGTATGATCCTTGGGGATTGTTTGATTTTTATCAGTTTTTCGCCAAAATCAGTAATAAGCTCCTTTGCTGTCTTGTCACTGAATTTATAAACATTGGTCGGCAGTGTCAGACCTTTTCGCGGCTGTATTCCCACAAGAAAGATGCCCATATAAGGAACTTCATTCGCAGCGGTCTGTATAGGTGCAGGCATGAGCATTACATCGCACTGCATCGTGCCTGATTTTTTCAGGGCACTTAGCTTTTCTGTCTGTGCCTTTGTCAGCTTGTATTTGCCAAAACTCCTTTTGGGGTACGGCGGGTAATCCATAAGTGTTTTACGGTAGCCGTTCTCTCCCTTTTCAAGCAGAAAAAGCATATCCTTAAAGCCAAGCTCTGTATAAGGATCTACATGCTTTTTCTTTATCATTTCGGAAAGGGTGATAGCTGCTTCGAGAGCCTGTTCCAATCTTTCAAAGTCGATCTGTCTGCTGACAGGCCATGGAATAAAGTATGGCTTTGCTGATGTCAGGGAAGGATAAGGTTTTCTGCCGCTGAGTTTTTTACCCACACTATTAAGGTATTTCCTGACAGATCGCTGTTCGGGCTCATATACATATTCCTTGTCTTCAAAGCTGCACTGGAGTATATCCTGGCGTGCCATCAGCTCAAAACGGCCTTTTACATATGGCTGATCGGTCAGAAGGTCATTGTATGTTGCAAATGCCTCGGTGCCTACATACACGCCAAGAGACAGATGGTCGCCGTCATGCCCCATAACGCAGCAGTAACCGATCTCTCCGTCGGAGAATTTTACGCAGAATATATTAGTATCGTAGATCTTGTCCCAGAGTCTTTCCTTTTTGAATCTGAATGCAAGCTCGTAAACTCTATCAGGCACAGGTAAAGGAAGCTCATCGATATCGATCATGTTATGTGTTTTTTCAGCCTCGTTGGATTGGTCGGTGTGTATCTCCCTTATCGTAGGATGAGGCTGGTCAGCACAGGGGATAGTTTCTTCATCGACGGGCGCATACTCTTCAGTATAATACTCATACTGCGGCGGCGCATCTCCTGCTATTTTCAGCACTTTGGGCGCTTTTACCGCTTCCTCGCAGATCTTGGTAAC
>CAMHMM010000137.1 GCA_946186215.1 uncultured Ruminococcus sp.
AAGAGGCAAGTCCGGCACATCAGATGCCTCTGCTGAGTATGTTGCAGAGATACGCCGCATATTCGACGAGGAGGATATTATCTGGCAGACGGGTGAGCTTGGCAAGGTAGATCAGGGCGGCGGCGGAACAGTCGCTTCCTACATCGCAAATCTTGATGTTGATACCATAGATATAGGTGTTCCGGTGCTCTGTATGCACGCACCCTTTGAGCTCGTTTCAAAGCTGGATGTATACCAGACCTACAAGGCTTTCGGCGCATTTATCAAGTAATGATCATATGAAAGCGGCTGCATGGCGAAAACCATGCAGCCGCTGTTATGTTTGGCAGAATAAGGAATAAAGTAATGAAAAGTAATAAATAGTGCCTTCCCCGCGATCTGCGGCGAAGGCACTGAATATCATGATAAGATCAAACTATCAGGATGGATCCGGAATTACTTTTCCGCATTTTCAAGTGAAGCCCTGATAAAGTCTGCAAACAGCTTGTGCGGCTTGTTGGGCCTTGACTTGAACTCGGGGTGGAACTGAACGCCCACGAACCAGGGGTGAACATCTGCGGGAAGCTCAACTATCTCAACAAGTCTTTCATCGGGGGAGATACCTGCTATGGTAAGACCGCTTTCGGTCATCTGCTTTCTGTAGGCATTGTTGTATTCCCAACGGTGTCTGTGGCGCTCGTAAATGAGCTCCTCATCGTAGATGCGCTTGCTGTGTGTGCCCGGTGTGAGCTTGCAGGGATAAAGGCCGAGACGCATCGTACCGCCCTTTTCGGTGACATTCTTCTGATCCTCCATGATGTCGATGACAGGATAGGGAGTATCGCCGAATTCCGTGGAATTAGCACCCTCGAGCCCCAGCACATTGCGCGCGTACTCGATCACGGACATCTGCATACCAAGGCAGATGCCAAACAGCGGGATCTTGTTTTCGCGTGCATATCTGATCGACTCGATCATGCCCTCGATCCCTCTGTCGCCAAAGCCGCCCGGAACGATGATACCGTTGCACTTGCCGAGCATTTCAGCTGCATTGGCGCGGGTGATCTCCTCGGAGTTTATCCATTCTATATCAACTTCTGCGTCGTTTACGATACCGCCGTGGCGAAGTGCCTCGGCAACTGAAAGATATGCGTCGTGGAGCATTACATACTTGCCGACAAGACCGATGGTCACGCGCTTTGTGGCACTGCTCTGGCGCTGTACCATCTGTGTCCATTCTTCAAGATCGGGCTTTCTGTCCTCGAGTCCGAGGTGATGGCATACCGCTTTTGCAAGTCCCTCATTTTCAAGCCACAGGGGCACTTCATAGAGAGAGGGAGCGGTGAGATTCTGTATAACATCCTCGCTGCGGATATTGCAGAACAGTGCGATCTTGTTGCGCATATCCTCGGGGATCTCTTTTTCGCTGCGGCACACGATGATATTGGGCTGGATGCCGACGGAGAGAAGCTCCTTCGTGGAATGCTGCGTGGGCTTGGATTTGAGCTCTTCTGAGCCTGCGATATAGGGAACGAGCGTTACATGGATATATACTACATTCTGTCTGCCGGCCTCTGTGCCTACCTGCCTGATAGCTTCAAGGAAGGGAGTGGACTCGATATCGCCCACTGTACCGCCGATCTCTGTGATGACAACATCGGTGTTTGTCTCCTTGGCTACCCTGTAGACCTTATCCTTTATCTCGTTGGTGATATGAGGGATGACCTGCACGGTGCCGCCGAGATAATCGCCGCGTCTTTCCTTGTTGAGGACTGTCCAGTACACCTTTCCGGTGGTAACATTGGAATTTACGGAAAGGTTCTCGTCAACGAATCTTTCATAATGACCGAGGTCAAGGTCCGTCTCCGCGCCGTCGTCGGTAACGAATACTTCACCGTGCTGATAGGGAGACATGGTGCCCGGGTCAACATTTATATAGGGATCGAATTTCTGGAGCGTGACCTTGTAGCCTCTCTGTTTGAGCAGTCTGCCCAGTGAAGCTGCGGTGATACCCTTGCCGAGGCCTGAAACAACTCCGCCCGTCACAAAAATATATTTGGTCTGCATAGTGCCCTCCTGTAGCGGTTACTTTGTAACTTCTATCTTTTCCTTGCCGCCCATGTACTTTCTGAGGGGCTCGGGGATATTTATGCTTCCGTCCTCGTTTAGATTGTTTTCAAGCAGTGCGATGAGCATTCTCGGAGGAGCAGCCACTGTGTTGTTGAGGGTGTGTGCAAAATACTTGCCCTTTTCGCCCTTTACCCTGATGCCGAGCCTTCTTGCCTGTGCATCTCCGAGGTTGGAGCAGCTTCCTACTTCAAAATATTTCTTCTGTCTGGGGCTCCATGCCTCAACATCTATGGATTTTACCTTGAGATCGGCAAGGTCGCCGGAGCAGCACTCGATGGTGCGCACGGGAACATCCATTGAACGGAAGAGCTCGACAGTGTATTTCCACATCTTCTCAAACCAGGCCATGCTGTCCTCGGGCTTGGAGATGACGATCATTTCCTGCTTTTCAAACTGGTGTATGCGGTAAACGCCTCTTTCCTCCAGTCCGTGAGCACCCTTTTCCTTCCTGAAGCAGGGAGAATAGGATGTGAGCGTCTGGGGAAGATCAGCCTCGGTCAGCATTGTATCAATGAATTTGCCTATCATGGAATGCTCGCTGGTACCGATAAGGTAGAGATCCTCACCTTCGATCTTATACATCATAGCGTCCATTTCAGCAAAGCTCATTACACCTGTAACAACGCCCGAACGGATCATGAATGGGGGAATGCAGTAGGTAAAGCCCTTGTCGATCATGAAATCTCTGGCATACGCTGTAACTGCGGAATGGAGTCTTGCTATATCGCCCATAAGGTAATAGAAGCCGTTGCCTGCTACCTTTCGTGCGCTGTCAAGGTCTATGCCGTTGAGACGCTCCATTATATCTGTGTGATAGGGTACCTCAAAATCGGGCACCAGAGGCTCGCCGAAACGCTCGAGCTCAACATTCTCCGAATCATCCTTGCCTATCGGTACGGAAGGATCGATAATATTGGGAATGGTCATCATGATCTTCTTGATCTTTTCTGCAAGCACGGGCTCCTGTGCCTCAAGCTCTGCAAGTCTGCCGGAAAATTCAGCGACCTTTCTCTTGACCTCCTCGGCCTCCTCACGCTTGCCCTGTGCCATGAGACCGCCTATCTGCTTGGAAAGCGAATTCCTCTGAGAACGAAGATCATCAGCCTCTTTCTGAGTTGCTCTTGCCTGAGCATCGAGCCCGATCACCTCATCAACAAGACCGATCTTCTGATCCTGAAACTTCTTTTTGATATTCTCTTTTACAATGTCCGGATTTTCACGAAGAAATTTGATATCAAGCATCTCATTTACCTCTTTTGAATAATATACCTTTATTATACCATTTTACACCGTTCAGATCATAGCAGATCTGCAAACAACTCTTTTTATTGTAACATTTTATCGCCCGTTTGTCAAGGGAAAAATGGGCGATAAGCAAATTTAACGATACCGTAACGAGAAAACAGTGTTATTGTTCACTTTTTGACGCGCTGAGATCCTTTTCCGCCTTGGTAGGCTGCAGATAATCGGGGCTGAGCTGAGACGGATCGGAAAATCCCTGCTGCATTGCGGCAAAGCACAGGCTTGCGGCACTTCTGCGTGAGTAGAGCGGTGAGGCCGTTATGCAGTTTTCGGGCAGGGCGATATTTGCAGTATCGCCAAGACAGATGTAGCTTTTTCCTGCGGATGCGAGGTGTTCGGTTATACTGTCTGCGCTTCTGATCTGATCTTCACACTGGCGCTCGCCGCCGCAGAATTCCGCAAAATAGTAGAGATCCTGCCGGGCGTGCATGAATACTGCAGCAGCCGGATCACTGTGAGATGCAGGACAGAGATTGAAGGAAAGTGCTTCAAGGGCGCTCACTCCCGCACAGGGCTTATCAAGTGCATAGCAGATACCTTGCACTGCGGCGATGCCGATGCGAAGCCCGGTATATGAGCCCGGGCCGCTTATTGCGGCAAAGCCGTCCACATCGGACAGGGTGTGCCCGGTATGCGAGAGCATCTGCTTTACAAGGGGCAGTATCACCTGGGAATGAGTCCTTTCGGTGACGAATGAAAATTCGGCGATAGCTCCGCTCTCGCTGCATAATGCACAGGAGGCAGTGGAATCGCAGGTATCTATTCCGAGAACAAGCATGAGATCCATCCTTTTCAAGCGTATTGGTACTATAATGATTATAGCAGATTTCATATGCTTATGTCAAGCAGTCGGCAAGGCAGGCAGAGCCTGCACCCACCCGTACTTTCTTTTGTGCGGAGTTGTTTATTTGGGGCTCGGAGCTTTTATACCTGAATATTCTTTTGTCCGAAATTACAGGCAAGGCCGATAGCTGTCCGTATGCTATCTTGTAGGGAACACCCACAGAGACTAAAAATGTTTTTTAGTTCCGACACAAGAACTGTTGTTAGTGCATTCGTCGGATATCAGACAGAACGGCTATATTGTATTTGTATCGCCGTTCTCCTTCAGTCGATATTACTGTTGATTTTTAAAGTTCCGAGCCGCGAATGAACGATTCCTTACAAATCAGCATACGGGCAACAGCGGCGTTTCGCCGCCTTGACATATGGCTTTGTGTGTGATATAATGTCTTAGGTATGAGATCAAGAAAAATGACGGGGTGAGCCGATTGGAAGCAAAGAAGAAATTTGCGGTGCTGTGTGCGGTTATCGCGGTATTGTGGACTGCTGCGGCATTCGCGTTTCCTATGGAGACATATTCTCTGTTCTTTGCATCCAATGTGGGCAGTATGCTTTTGCTACTGCTGATGGGCGCAGTGATAACCGGCCCGCTGGTGCTGGCGGCATCCTACGCGATGAAACTCGATATAAAGCTGCTCTTTGCCGTCTGCATGAATTCTGTGCTGCTCACGGTATTCATAAATCTCTATTCGATATTCCGGTATGACAAGCCATATCTGCTGCTGCTTACCGCATTTGTCCATATTGCGGCAATGTGCGCACTTTTTATATTTGCTCCGTCCTCCGGGACAAAAGCAAAGAAAAAGAACGGCAAGAGCAAAAAGAAAAACAGCGGCAAGAGCGATGAAAATCTGCCCAGGATAACTGCGGCCTTCGTCTTTACTATGGTGTCATATTTTTTTTATATGCTCATATTCCATCTGATGATAGATGTGTTCGTCCGCTGAAGTGACCGATATTTTGTCGGTGCAGGTATAAAATGCGAAAATTAAAGTTTTACTGCGAATAAGCAGGCAAGAGAATTTCGACACTGTCGAACCGAGCCGTTGATGAGCGTTTTCCTGCAAAATATCATACGGGTAACTGCGGGCTTTGCCCGCCTTGCCGCCAAGTGAAAATATAAGCGGGCATAAAAGCTTTGAGTCCCAAATAAGCGACTTCATACAAAATGGGGTACGGGTAACTGCGGGCTTTGCCCGCCTTGCCGCCAAGTGAAAATATAAGCGGGCATAAAAGCTTTGAGTCCCAAATAAGCGACTTCATACAAAATGGGGTACGGGTAACTGCGGGCTTTGCCCGCCTTGCCGCCAAGTGAAAATATAAGCGGGC
>CAMHMM010000138.1 GCA_946186215.1 uncultured Ruminococcus sp.
CCCACCACCACCGCCTGAAGGCGGCGGTCCCCCTCCCCTTTCAGGGGAGGCAAGATACTGTTCCGGTGAGACAAGCCATTATTAGTGCGGCCACCGCTCAAATAATGCTTTTTTTATTAAGATACCGAACTGCAAAATTTCATTTTCTGATAAAATGAGAGTACGGGAGAGTGCAGGCTCTGCCTGCCTTGCCTCCCCTGAAAGGGGAGGCACCGAGCGTAGTGAGGCGGTGGGGTTAGTCACGGACAATATTACCGATACACTTTTACATACAATTTTAAAGTTCCGAGCCACAAAAGAACAACTCCGTACAAATGAAATTACGGGTAGTTGTCGGCCTTGCCGACCGGGCAACAGCGGGCTTTGCCCGCCCTCATTCCGCCTTGTGCTTTCTGAGCCAGCCTCTGAATATGCCGCCCTGAAATACGGATATTATGATAAAGAATATATCCGCTACTGCAATGAACAGAAACGATGGCATCAGCGCCCGCGTGAACATCACGCCGCATTTTTTGCCTTTTGAGGCGGCAAGCCCCATCCTGATAAAACAAAACAGCACACCGAGATAGAAGAAAAGCACCGTCGCAAGCTGCTTTGCCAGTACCACAGCGGCATCTGCCGCAGATACTCCCGTCACGAGCCTGAGCGCGAACAGCCCAAGATACACAAACACCATTATCCGTATCACATTGAGCATAACGCCGCCGCCAACGCCTGTACCACCGCAGAAGGAAAGACCGCTGCGCCCGCAGAAATTCTCGATAACCCGCATCAGCACACGGTTCTGATTTCCCTCGATGAAACCGCCGTTTGATATGACATATACATTGGCGTATATATCGTTATTGCGGCAGAAGGTCTCTGCATCCTTCATGAAGGCTGCAAAATGCGAGGGCACACTGTCCACATACAAAGGCATAACGAAGAAAATATTGTCCGCATCCTTCATACGCCCGAGTATACGCTCATGGTCTCCCCTGTTGCGCAGGTTTTCGCGCACAGCGGTGCCGCCTGTGAAGATGCGCTGCAGAAAGCAGAAATTCGCCGACACGCTCATTTTTTTCTTGGGGCTTGCATTTATGAAAAGGTTCTTCACAGCAGTTCCTCCAATCTCCGCGTATCATCACAGCGGCGGAACACCGCTTCCCTGAAACCGAAATTGACCGCATTTCTCTCGGCAAGGAGCGCGAATGTCTCTTCCTCGGCATCGGTCATGTCGCCGTAGGCTATCACATAAAGTCTGTCATGCATCCCGTACCTCAGTGTATGATGCATCTGTCTCCCGCGGTAGGTGGAAAACGGCGTTGAAAGGCCGATACTGCGGTCTATGATGTTCTTCACGGCCGGCGAATATGAACCGTAGCAGTTTTCCGTAACGATTACAAGCTCATCCGCCGTACCCACGATACGGGGTATCTGCTTTAGTCTGTCTTTCATGAAGCACTGAGCGGGCGTTTTTGTCCAGCACCCGAAGCACCCCTGACACGGCGCATATTTTCCGTCGGCATCTATAAGCTCATCACATTTTCCGGCGAACACTGCACCGTCTTCAAGATCGTGGATGATAACTCTCACAGCTTTATCTCCCTTTCCGGCAGCTTTGCCACATAGATGGTGTATGCTATGATGATGATCCCGGTAATTGCGATGATAACGAGATCCTTCCCCATTTCTCCGAGACTGTCAGGGAGAAGCTGCGCTTTGTTGAACGCGCTCATGCAGTCGAATGCACTGTGAACGAGCACACACGGGATGATGCTCTCAGACTTCACGAATATGAACACCACCATAAAACCGAATGCAACAGCAAATATTATCTGTATCACCGTTTCAAACAGATCCTGCCCGTTAAAAAGATTTACTATATGCCCTATCGCAAAGGTAAGAGCGGACACAAGAACGGCTCTTTTTACGCTTGTCCTTGCTATGGCCTTGAACAAAAAGCCGCGAAAGATTACCTCTTCAAGAAGCCCTACACATAACATCATCACCGTGCGGAGCACAGTTGTCAGCAGACCGTATTCCATACCCACACCGAAGTATATGCCGTGCATACCCACAGCCACCAGCGGCAGATAGAACAGCATATCCTTAGCGGGGATCTGCGGCTTGCACAGACCGAGATATCCCATCAGCCCGTTTTTTCCGGCGAATATGAGTATCAGGGCCGAGAGGGCGACCGCAAATACCGCCTCTGCAAGAAATTCAACGCCGACAGCCGTTGAAATGGCCGTTACATTGCTCAGCCCTATCACATATATCACGATAAGCATCACTGCAAAGCCCACAGGCTTGCTGTCAAAGAATTTTTTCATTGATCTTCTCCTTTTATCATACCGATCGTGCCCATAAAAATATTGGTAAGCAGCCGTTCAAAATACTTTTCATCATATTCTATGGAATTATTCGCAAGCAGCGAAGCCGCCCCGTGTACGCATATGAACAGCGCCGCGAATGCCTCCGCCGCCTGATCCGGCGTAAGCCCTGCGCCCTCGCACAGCGGCTTTATCATAGGATTGTTCCCGTCCGCATACATGACATCGGAAAAGCCCGCATGAAATCTATCCGATTCAAACATAAAGCGGAAAAGATGTTTCTCCTCATATGCAAACAGGATATATCTCAGACCTATCGCCAGCATAGGATCATGCTCCTTATCTGGCGTGACGATATATTCACTGTGGTAGCGTTCCGCTTCGGAATATACATCCTCCCTGAGCTCGTCAACAGTCCTGTAATGATACATCACGGGCTGTGTGGAGCAGCCAAGCTCTGCTGCTACCCTGCGCACACTGAGGTTTTCCGCACCCTCTGCGCGAACCACGGCAAGCCCTGCCTGTGTAACCATATCCTTGCTTATCTTAGCCTTGGGCGGCATGAACATCCCTCTTTCATAATTGCAGTTATATAACATATGTTGTATTACATTAGTTATATTATAAAAACAACAGATGCAAAAGTCAATGACCTGTATGTTGATTTCGCTTAACTTTCACCTATCTATCACCATTTTATCATATTTTGTGTTATGTAATAAGCAATGCTCCGGAGCATTGCTTATCAGGTCTTACAGCTTATACTGCATGAAATTATTATTTTTGATAAATCCAAAGCTGGTATACAGCAATACACCCATATCCGATGCGGTTATCTGGACAACGCCGCAGCCGTGTATCCTTGCTTCATTTACCACCCTTGAAAGCAGTTCCTTTGCAATGCCCTGTCTGCGGTATGCTTTATCGGTAAACATACTTGAAAGCAGACCTATCTTACCGTTCGGGCATCCGAAATACGGTGGCTTTTCAACTATTGACATCCCGCTTGTACCGATTATCCTGTCATTATCCAAAGCGATCCACGAAACAAAGGTATCATCTGCCATATGGCGGGCGTAGTAATCCTTCAGCGCTGGTCTCAGGTCAATATCTTCCGTTGCCCCTTCTTCACGCAACTGGGCTATTCTCATCTCTATAAAAACATCAAGCTCCCTGTCGGTCAGTTTTTGATATGTAACAGACATATATACCTCCGTCAATTTCCTTTTTGAATTATTACGGCATCAGCCGTTGATCTCCCAGATATGCTTTATTGAGACCTTCGGCGGTGCAGGCTTCTGCATCAGGCACTCGTGCTGCTTTGCAGTCATCTCCGTGCAGCCCTCAGTCTCCCAGTGCTTATATATCCACAGATACCAGCTGTCATTCATTTCAAAGGGTGTCCACTCATTTATCGGGTATTCATTGCTCGTGATGCGTCTGAGCTCCCTGATCTCACCATCTGCAAGCTTTGCAGCGAACGGATAGGCATATACGCCGCTGTCCCCCCGCATGAAGCCTGACACATAGACCTCGTTGGGATAGGTCTCGATATGCTTTAGAACCATCTGCTTATCGTCCGCAAAGTATGTGGCGATCTTATCGAAGGTCGCTCCGTCATACACGGAAAGCTGCGTTTGTGTAGATTTTTCAGGGCTTTCGATATTATAGAACATATCACCCGTCACAGAAAAGGCAAAACCCGAATCCTGCGCACCGATGCGCGTGATATTGACCTTTCTGATAAGGCTCAGCTTATCCAGATCATACACCACAAGGTAGCCTGTGTTCGACTTTGCCGCAAACACATTCGTACCGGAACGGAATGCGCCCTGATAGATGCATGACAGACCTTTGAACCGTGCCAGTTCATTGTCATTTTGATCATAGACATAAATCGAGCCGCCGTTGCAGCCGACCTTATATTTACCGTTGTCAAAGAAGCCGTAGAATTTTTTCATCGTGTGTCACCCTTTTGATTATTGATCCTCTGTATTTATCCAGAACCGTTTCATTCTGCACCCGTCTGTTTCTATGATATTTTCAAGCTGTCCGCCGTTTGCAAGTATCGCCTTTTCACTGGCAATATTGTCCGCATCACATACCACAAGCATTTTTTCGATACCCATTTTAGCGGCATTAATTACATTCAGGCGCAGCATCTGAGCTGCATATCCCTTCCCTCTTTCGGAAGGCCGGACAGTGTACCCGCAATGGCCGCCCCATGTACTGAGGATAGGATGATCTATGTGATGACGCAGATCTATTATCCCCACAAGCCTTTGGTCGCATTCCCTTATTGAAAAATAAGTTGTTGACGGCACCTTTGCACCGACCTGCTCACAAGTCTCAGGAGATTTACGCAATTTGCAGATATCTATCCATTCCCCGGAAGCGGAACATTCTCTCAGTCCCATGCAGCCCGCAAACTGGTCATCATTGTCTTTATCCGCCTGAAGCACTTCATCCCTGAATTTCTGAAGTTCATCTGTATACTTTTCATCTGCTTCTGTAAGAAAAATCATGTCTGTATACCACTTAACATTTTAATCATTATTGTCCGATATTCACGCAAAAGCCTGCTTGTATAAGTATAAAAAAATTATAGCACAGTGTCCCTGCACTGTCAATAAAAACTCTGTCGTCAAGGGCAGGCAGAGCCTGCATCCACCCGTACTTTCTTTTGTATAGAATCGCTCATTTGAAGCTCGGAGCTTTCATGTCCACTACTTTTTCACTTACCTGCAAAGCAGGCAGAGCCTGCACCCACCCGTACTATCTTGTATGGATTCGCTCATTTGAAGCTCGGAGCTTTCACGCCCACTACTTTTTTCACTTACCGACAAGGCAGGCAGAGCCTGCATCCACCTGTACTCTCTTTTGTATGGAATCACTCATTTGCAGCTCGGAGCTTTCATGCCTGCTATTTTTTTCACTTACCTGCAGTTACCCGTGCGCATATTTACTGCTGTTTTTACCGACCGACAGCCGTCCGATGGTTCATATAAAATTCAAAAGTTTTTTTGTGTAAAACCTTGACAACTGCCTTTTATATATTGTATAATACATAAAACTGTTTATATTGCATAATGTAATCGTTTTCAGGATATATATTCCACTGTACATTTTTCAAATTTACGGAGTGTGATCGAATGAAATTTGCGGACGGATTCTGGCTCAACAAAAAGGGCTACAATGTAAGCTATTCCTCACAGGCTTATGAAATAACACCTGTGAAAAACGGCATCAATGTATATGCCACATCACA
>CAMHMM010000139.1 GCA_946186215.1 uncultured Ruminococcus sp.
ACTGGGGCGGCGTTGTCGAGGATAACAGCTTCGGCACACACGAATTCATGGAGCTCTGCGAGCTTATCGGCTGCGAGCCCTATATCGCGGGCAATGTGGGAAGCGGCACAGTGCGCGAGCTTTCCGAGTGGGTGGAATATATGACCTTTGACGGCCTTTCCCCCATGACAGAGGAGCGCCGCAAAAACGGCAGGGAGAAGCCCTGGAAGCTTAAATATCTCGGCATCGGCAACGAGAACTGGGGCTGCGGCGGCAATATGACACCCGAGTATTATTCAGGCGTTTACAAGCAGTACAGGAGCTTTTGCAAGAATTATCCCGGAAACGAGCTTTTCGCCATTGCCTGCGGTCCCAACAGCTCTGATTATGAGTGGACAGAGGTAATGATGAAGAACCTTAAAAATTCCAACGGGGTGTGGTGTGCAGACGGCCTCGCACTTCACTTCTATTCCATCCCCGACTGGAACAACAAGGGACTTGCAGCTGAGTTTGACGAGGAGGGCTATATGACACTGCTCTCCACCGTAAACTTCACCGACACTCTCCTCACCCGCCACACCGAAATAATGAACCGCTACGATCCCGAAGGAAAGATAGCACTCATCGTCGATGAATGGGGCACATGGTTCGATGTTGAGCCCGGTACAAACCCAGGCTTCCTCTATCAGCAGAACACCATGAGAGATGCGATCGTTGCGGCTATATCCCTCAACACCTTCAACCGCCACTCAAAGCGCGTGAAGATGGCGAATATCGCTCAGGCAGTCAATGTCCTGCAGGCAGTCATCCTCACAGAGGGCGAGAAGATGATCAAGACTCCCACATACCATGTGTTCGACCTCTTCAAGGAGCATCAGGACGGCGAAGCTGTTTACTGCTACTCGGAAAATGAGAATATGTGCGAGGGCAAGGATACTCCCATGCTCTCCTCCTCCGCTTCCGTAAAGGACGGCGTTCTCACACTTACCCTTGCAAACTGCTCCATCACCGATGAAGCACAGATCTCCTGTGATATCTGCAACTTCGACGGCAGCAAGGTATCCGCACGGATACTCACTCAGGAAGTCCACGCACACAACACCTTCGATGAGCCTGAAAAGGTGCATATCGAGGACTATCAGGCGCAGCTTCAGGGCAGCACCCTCAGCGTAAAGCTCCCTGCCTGCTCGGTAGTTGAGGTAAGGATCAGTTGAACCCGCCCCTGTGCAAAAAATGCCTTATGGAAAAGCTCGATCCCCACGGGATCTATGAGACCGTGAGGGAAAGAGTAAAGCTCATACCCGATGACGAGCGCTGCCCCGATGATGAATACTACCGCAGGCTCGGGATATGCACCGAGTGCGCCCGGCATAATTCCGGCACCTGCGCTCTCTGCGGCTGCTTTGTTGAATACAGGGCGGCATTTTCGGAAAGGCACTGTCCCGACAACAAATGGTGAATTCACGAATATGCTTACCTAATATGGGATATGATGCAGATTATTGTGCAATGTGACAATTATTGATTTTTTCCTTGACATTTCATAGCTGATGTGTTATACTAATCAAGTCGCTTGCAAGAAAGCGGCTTGATATCGCGGAGTGGAGCAGTTCGGTAGCTCGTCGGGCTCATAACCCGAAGGTCGTAGGTTCAAATCCTGCCTCCGCAACCAACGCGATCCCCCGATCATGACGATCGGGGGATTTTTTGTTGACATATACCGCATTTTATGTTAATATATATACGGTATTCATATATGACGGATATGCTTTCATAACGATAATGAAGGGACGATAAACAGATGAAGCTTTACGAAAAATTCGGCAAGGGCAAATGCGTATTTTCCTTTGAGGTATTCCCTCCAAAGAAAAGCACTGCCCCCGATGTGATATATGCAGCTGCGGACGGATTAAAGGAATTTTCCCCCGCATTTATCAGTGTTACCTACGGTGCAGGCGGGACAGGCGTGGGAAATGTTACCTGTAAGATCGCCTCCCACATAAAAAAGGAGCTTGGCATAGACTCTGCAGCCCACCTCACCTGTGTCAGCAGCACAAAGGCGGAGGTAGACGAGATACTTGCAGATCTCAAAGCAAACGGGATCGATAATATCCTTGCGCTCCGCGGGGATATCAGCCCCGAAAGGCCGCCAAAGAACGATTTTCACTATGCAAGCGAGCTGATAGAATATATCCGCTCAAAAGATGACAGCTTCGGCATCTCCGCAGGATGCTACCCCGAATGTCACCCCGAATGCGACAGCCTTGATCAGGATATCGACAATCTGAAAAGAAAGGTAGATGCGGGAGCGCAGCACCTTATGTCACAGCTTTTCTTTGATAACGACAGCTTTTACAGATTTCTCGAAAAATCCCGTGCCAAGGGCATAGATGTTCCCGTCGAAGCAGGCATAATGCCCGTGGTGAACAAGAACCAGATCGAACGCATGGTGTCCCTGTGCGGTGCCAGCCTGCCCCACAAATTCACCAAGATGATGGCCCGCTTTGAGAGCAATCCCGAGGCACTCAGAGAAGCGGGGATCGCCTATGCGATAGATCAGATAATCGACCTTATCTCCAACGGCGTTGACGGGATACATCTCTACACGATGAACAATCTCTATGTGGCAGGAAAGATATCCTCCACCGTAAACGGACTGCTATGATAAAGCTCACCTGTCTTGACAGGGAACAGGCACTGCTGTATATGGCCCACAGAGGCGGCGAGATAGGCGCAGTGGTGGCAGAGTACCTCGATGAATGCGAAAAACGCCTGCTGGATGTGATCTCTCCAAAATACACCTACAAGATATTCGGCATCACCTCGTCCGCTCCCGTAACCCTCGACTGCGGCCTTGTGCTGCCCGGCCGGGACATCGCCTCACATTTTGCTGGGTGTACGGCCTGTGCAGTGTTCTGCGTTACACTGGGTACAGGCGTTGATAAGCTGATACGCCGCCTTGAGGTAGAGGATATGGCAAAGGCTGTCATCACCGATGCCTACGCCAGTGCCGCCGCAGAGCAGGCAGCCGATATGGTCGATGGCCTCATACAGCAAAGCCTGAAGGACAGATATTTTACATGGCGTTACTCCCCGGGCTACGGCGATCTGCCACTTGATATGCAAAGGGATATCCTCGATATCATAAATGCGCCAAAGATCACCGGCGTATGTACGGGCACGGGAAATATGCTGGCACCGATAAAATCAGTCACCGCCCTGACGGGCATCTCCGAAGAGCCGATAGAACAAAAGCGCAGGGGCTGTGTGGTCTGTCAGGCGCATGATTTCTGCGAGCTGCGCAAGAAAGGACTTCACTGTGGATTTAAGGAAAACACTTAACGAAAACGAATTTGTCCTCCTTGACGGAGGAATGGGCACGATGCTGCAAAAGCGCGGCATTCAGGCGGGAGAGATACCCGAGCTTCTGAACATAAATGCTCCCGATGTTATCATGGATATCCACAGGCAGTATATCGAAGCGGGGAGCATGATTGTCTACACCAACACCTTCGGCGCAAACAGATACAAGCTTGAAAACACGGACTACACCGTTGATGATATAATAGGTGCCGGCGTTGCAAACGCTAAAAAGGTCTGTGCCGAGAGCGGCAGGGAGACCTATGCCGCACTTGATATAGGCCCTCTCGGAAAGCTCATGGAGCCCGGCGGAGAACTCACATTTGAAGAAGCCTATGATGTTTTCGCAGAGATAGTAAAGGCAGGCTCGGAGTGCGATCTTATCGTTATCGAGACCATGACCGACCTTTACGAAACAAAGGCGGCACTTCTGGCGGCAAAGGAAAATTCCGACAAGCCCGTTATATGTACCATGAGCTTTGAGGAAAACGGACGCACCTTCACGGGAGTTTCGCCCTCTGCGGCGGCTCTTACGCTCACTGCTCTCGGTGCCGATGCGATCGGTGTGAACTGCTCTCTGGGGCCTGCGGAGCTGATACCCATACTAAGAGAGATGTCCCACTGGACTCATCTTCCGCTGGTCGCAAAGGCTAATGCCGGACTGCCCGATCCCATGACAAATCTCTACAATGTGGATGCGCAGGAGTTTGCACAGACTGCTGCGGGCTTTGCCGATCTGGGCGTAAAGATACTGGGCGGCTGCTGCGGCACTTCTCCGGAATATATATCAAGTCTTGCGTCGATACTTGACGGCAGGAAATTCATTCCCCGTGAGGAAGAGGTCACAGGCGGTGAGAATATCCCCACTGCGGTATGCTCATCTACGGATACGGTAGTGATCGACCGCCCGCGCATAATCGGCGAGAGGATCAACCCCACCGGCAAAAAACGCTTCAAGGAAGCGCTCAGAAACAATGATATAAACTATATCTTAGGTCAGGCCATAGAGCAGGTAAATGCAGGAGCGGATATTCTTGATGTAAATGTGGGACTGCCGGAGATAGACGAAAAGGAAATGATGGTGCGCACAGTCAAGGCACTGCAGGGCGTGACCGATCTTCCTCTGCAGCTCGACTCCACCATACCCGAGGTTCTTGAAGCCGCACTCCGCGTTTACAACGGAAAGGCCATCGTCAACTCCGTAAACGGCGAGGACGAGGTAATGGACAAAATACTGCCCATCGTCAAAAAATACGGTGCTTGTGTCCTCGGCCTAACCCTTGACAAGAGGGGCATACCCAAGACGGTTGACGAACGCTTTGCTATCGCCTGTAATATCCTCGACAGAGCAACGGCCGCAGGCATACCAAAAAGGGATGTATTCATAGACTGCCTTACCATGACCGCCTCCACCGAACAGGCAGCGGCAATGGTCACGGTGAATTCCGTTCACAGAGTAAAAAGTGAGCTGGGGCTAAAAACTGTCCTCGGCGTTTCAAACATCTCCTTCGGTCTGCCCAACCGCGAGCTTATCACAAGCTGCTTTCTGCAGATGTGTCTTGCAAACGGCCTTGATCTGCCGATCATAAACCCGAATATAGCCGCTATGACAGGAGCTGTCAGAGCATACAAGGTGCTGGCCAATATCGACCGTGATTCGCGGGAATATATCGCAGCCTACAATACGGCCGCTCCCGCCGCTGCGCCGCAGGCCGCCGCAAGCACTGTGAGCGACACTCCCGAGGGGCTTATGTACGCTGTGCAGAGCGGACTCAAACAGGAGGGCGCAAGGATCACCGAAAAGCTGCTTGAAACTACGGATGCAATGAAGATAATAGACGAAGTGCTCATCCCCGCCCTTGACAAAACAGGAGCGGATTTTGAAAAGGGAACTATTTTCCTGCCGCAGCTCATCCTTTCCGCAGGCGTGGCACAGGCTGCATTCGAGGTGATAAAATCAAAAATGCCCTCGGACGGCGAGAAGGTCTCAAAGGGAAAGGTCGTCCTCGCCACCGTCAAGGGTGATATCCACGATATCGGAAAAAATATCGTAAGGGTGCTGCTGGAAAACTACGGCTTCGATGTGATCGACCTCGGACGAGATGTGGAATATGATGCTGTGGTCAATGCCGCACGCGCGGAGGATGTAAAGCTTGTGGGGCTTTCTGCGCTGATGACCACCACACTTAAATCAATGGAAGAGACCATAAAGCTTGTAAAGGAACGCAGGCCTGATATCAAA
>CAMHMM010000140.1 GCA_946186215.1 uncultured Ruminococcus sp.
GTATCAAGATATTTCGTGCCAATGTATTTCACCTTCATCTCAATCACTCCTTGATGAAAAATTCAAACTTACCTATTCCTTCACACTGCTAAAAATGCAGCTCTGACCTTCGTGGTTCACCAATAGCCGACTGTGCCTTTTGCTTTGGTATAATGCCAACTACGAGCCTACCGCTGTATTTGTCTGAATAATGTTCTGCCCGTCTGTAAGGCGTTTTTACCACTTTGCCTGCAAATATTTCAACATTCTGCAAAGTGAGTACTTTCGACTAACTGAAAATGCTTGCCTGTTTCAAGATCAATTATGTCATAATTCTTTGACTTAGCACCAAGCGAACGGCCGATATGTTGTCATCATGTTTAAATATATCAGGTCTTTTTGCAGTTGTCAAGTCTTTGTCGCTCCTGAAAGAGGAAATGCCGAGCATAGCGAAGCGGTCGGCAAAGCCGACAGCTGCCCGTACTCTCTTTATGTGCGGAGTTGCTCATTTGTGGCTCGGAGCTTTTATATCTACTGTTATTTTAGTCTAAGGCAAGGCCGACAGCTGCCCGTTCGCTATTTTGTGTGAAGTCGTTTATTTTGGGCTCGGAGCTTTTATGCCCTGCTTTTCAGCAAAAAAAATTTGCAAAAGCTATTGACAAAGCTAACGGGTGGTAGTATAATTAAATATAACAATTAGTCTTGCCGGAGGGATCGTGCAATGTCACGCAAGGATGAAATAATCTATGCCACACTGGAGCTGGCTTCGGAATACGGGCTCAAAGCCGTTTCCATGTCGCAGATCGCAGACAAGGTAGGAATAAAAAAGCCGTCCCTGTACAATCATTTCAGATCAAAGGACGAAATAATGAATGAAATGTACCTGTTTTTGCGGGAGCAGGCACGAAGCCGCAAAAGCTCGCTTTCACCCGGGGATCCTGCAATGCTGAAAAACTGCTCACTCGGAGAGATACTGACAGGCTTCATGGAAGGCTATATGAAATTCATTTCGGACGAAAATATGCTGAAATTCTTTAAGGTGATCTATTCCGAAAGGGCGACATCGCCTGCCGCCGCGCAGATAATGCTCGACGAAACCGAGCGCATGACAGCGGGCGTGAGAAATCTCTTTTATGCTCTTGTGGTGCACGGCAAAATGAAAAACGACAATGCAGATATCGCTGCATTGTCCTACGCGCTCACTGTCCATGGTATCATAGACAGGCAGATGGATATGGTCACGGCGGGAAAGGCGGAAATGTCGTCGATCGGAGCTGTTCCCGATGAGATAAAAGAATATATAAAGTGGTTCTGCCGCCATATGGAAGCGGCATCGGAATGAAGGAGGCACATAATGGAAAAGACAAACAGAAGGCTCATCAATTTTCTGGGGCTCACGGGCATAATACAATTTCTTTCCTATACCGCGGCAGTGATCTTTGCGCCGCTTGCATTCCCGGGATATGACTGGCTCTCTCAGGCTGTCAGCGATCTTTCGGCCGAAACTGCACCATCGCGGCTGCTGTGGGATCAGATATCGGCACTGTATTCGGCGTGCTGTGTAGTCTGCCCCACCTGTGTGTGTATATTCATTTCGGAAAGGAAGATATCTTCAAAGCTTTTCCGGACGGGCGTGTATCTTTTCACGATAATGAACTGGATATCGCGGGTGGGCTACCAGATGTTCCCGCTTTCCGACAGCGGCAAGGATATTGCAGCATTTCAGGAGATAATGCACATCGTTGTCACCATCGCAGTGGTCCTTTTGTCGATCGCATCCCTTATCATTCTGATCGTGGCGGGCTGCAGGGACAAGCAGGTGAAAAAAGTCGGTTTTTTGCGGCCATTGCCCTTGCGATGATGATGATCGGTGCAATGGGGCAGGGTATAGTCCCTGCGGAGTATTTCGGTGTGGTGGAAAGATTCAGCGTATTCGCCGCTGTGGGCTTCAATGCGGTTCTCGGAGTGTTCTTGTTTGATGGCTTCAGCTCCTGCCTCGAAAAGCAGCAGAATTGACCAGGGTGCTCATGTCGGGAGACATGAAAGCAAAGTGTTTATGATATGCCACCACAGGGTGATATGAGTTACCGGATTTGTCAGGATAAGAAGTATTTTGTCGGCAGGTTTTTTGGATGTTATTGCCCAGATGACCGATGTGATCACTGCAGGAGCGAATTGTACGGCGCATTTCATAGCCCTGCCGGATGCTGTGAGCCACCAGCCCCAGCCCCAAAGCTTCTGTCCCTGTGTATTCATAAAATATGAGGCAGCCAGCCAGAAAACAGCAGAAGCGGCTACGCTGATGATAACCTTTTTCATATGCTCTGCCAGATCAGCCTTTGATCTTATCATAATTGTTTCGGCGATGATGCCGGATAATATCCCCGCTATCGAAATTATCATCAGTGCAGGCCAGTCAAAGCGGCTTGTGAGCAGCAGCAGCACCGCAAGCAGATATCCCGGGATGACAAACAGCGCTGGATATGTCATATTAAATGTATTTCGCAGTTTCATAATGTTTCTCCTGTCGTTTGGAAAAGCTTTGTGTACAGGCACCTGCCTGCCTGTTATGAGCGTTTGCATACGGCGGTGATCATCATGTATCCGTCTTCGATATCGGCGAATATGTCACCGCCCATGCCCTGCATCAGCCTGCGGCATATGTACAGCCCCAGACCGCTGCCGTCCTTTCCCGAGGTGTTGGAGCCGCGCCAGAAGCTGTCGAATATGTGTGAGAGTTCATTCCCGGAAAGCGTACATCCGCTGTTTTTCACGCAGATAAGGCGGCAGTCTTCCTCATCGGTAAAAGATATGCTGATCTCTTTGCCGTCGCCGTATTTGACGGCGTTTTCAAGTATGTTCTGCAATACCTCTGTGAGCCTGTCGGGATCGCCGTTGAGCATACAGTTTGTATGCTCACCGATATCAAAATCCGTATGGCAGGCTGCAAGTCTGTCTTTGTACTGCTCCCTGACGGTGTTTATCACATCATCGATGTAGAATTCAGTGCAGCTGACCTCAAGCTTCATAAAGTCGTTGCTCAGATTGCCGATCATTTCATTCACATACCGCTCGATCTCGTCAGCGTGTGATGCAATGCGCTCTGCCGCTTCCTTCTGCCGCTCACCGTCGGAATAGATGCCCTTTGAAAGTGCCTTTGCATTGAGCTTTATCCCCGAAAGTGGTGTCTTTATGTCGTGAGAAAGAGAAAGCAGAAGCGTTTTTTCAGCTTTTGCCTGTTCAAGTTCATGCTTCCCGCTTTTTTCCAGCGTTTCGCGGAGCATATCCAGTCCCCAGATGAATTTTCCGAAAAATCTGCTTTTCTGTTCGGTAAGCGGTATGGTGATATTTCCTTTGGAAAGCTCGTATGGGAGAGTGGATAAGCGGTTGAAGGGCTTGATTATCTTCTGTCTTATGAATATCATCACGCCAAGGATAATTATCCCGCACAGCGCGAATACCATATTGATATGGAAAAGACTGTCATTTCTGTTATTGCCGTCATCATATTCTATCCTGTACAGCTCTCCGCCTGCTTCGCGTATCACATATTCGGATGAACAGTCGAAAAAACCGTCCTCACCGTCATATCTGACTATCCTGCTCACGGTGGGATAATCATTTTCATTCGGTACAGTACCCGCTTCAAACGCAGAACAGATGCGGCTCGCATCTACAAGATACTGCTTTGCGGATGTATCGGCGGCTCTGCGAACGCAGATATTGACCGTCACTGCAGCGACAGCGAAAACTATCAGCACAGCTGCGAACAGCCTGTCAAAGCTCTTCATTTTCCCACCTGTAGCCCTTGCCCCAAACGGTGATTATCCTTTTCGGGACTTTTGCATCGGCCTCGATCTTCTGCCTGAGCCATTTGATATGCACAGTGAGCGTCTGCGGTTCGGATTCGCTGTCGGAGCCCCATATCCTGTTGAAAAGGAATTCCTTTGTAAGCGTCTGTCCTTTATTTTCGATAAGCAGGCGCAAAAGCTCGAATTCCTTTGCGGTAAGGCATAAGGGCTGTCCGCCCTTTGTGGCTGTGCTGTCGGAGATATTCAGCACTATATCCCCCTCGGTGATCATATCCCGGGCCAGTCTGCGGCGGAATATACCCTTTATCTTTGCGATAAGGATATCGATGTCGTAGGGCTTTTCGATGTAATCATCTGCACCTGTGATTATGCCGTTTAGCTTGTCCTCCTTGTCGGTGCGGGCAGTGAGTATCAGCACGGGAGTGTTGTCGCGCTCTCTTATCCGCCTGCAGACCGCAAAGCCATCCATCCCGGGAAGATTCACATCAAGCAAAACGAGCCTTGCCCCGTACTTTTCATACAGGGACAAGGCTTTTTCTCCGCTTTCTGCAGTGCTCACTGTGTAATCCTCCGCGCGTAGAAAATCACAAAGCAGTGTACACAGCTCCTTGTTATCCTCAACTATCAGTATATCCACCATTTTCTGATAACCTCGTTTATCTCTCTTTGAATTTTTTTGCCGCAAACATCACGCCTGCGCAAACAAGCACAGCCACCGCCATACCCGCAAACGGTGCAGCCGATGAACGCGGCGCTTTGGCGAGCCACATTTTTGACGGATTTTCGGGATCTATTTTGATTTCCAGTGTGTCCCCCACATTCATTGAGCCGTAGTATGGTACGGTGCCTGTATATGTATTGCCATCGTAGTCGTATTCCACATGAACGGTTGCAGAACTGCCAGCCCGTGGATTGGAGCGGTAGATCTGTGAGCCTCTTTTTCTGTTCTGGGCTATATCTGTTATCACGGCAGTTCCCGAAACAGCGCGGTTCCTTTCATTCTCGTCGGGCATCATCGAGCGGCTTATGGCAGACATCTTTGACAGCAGCCACGCTATGATAAAAAGGCCGACCGCACCCATGATTATCTTAACCGGAAGCGGAAGATTATTCAGGCTTCTGTTCATAATATCACCCTTAACAGCAAAGTTTTGATTGAATATATTATATCACTTAGTAAAACCGATATCAAGGGATTTAATCAAAATCTAATGTTTTTAATCAATAAACCGCGCAAGGATGGTATTTATCGTAGGATTTGCCGCCGGTAAATTTTGTGTATTGTGATAATATACGCATAACAGTAAAAAATATCTCCCGTGAATGGGAGGATAAAACATCGGTCACGATGGGATCGCTGTTATACCCGGCCAGAGCTGCGATAGCCTCGTCGCGTGCGGCATCTGCAGGGATGCTTTGGAGTGGAGCGGTACAGGGATATATTCAGTCTATGAGACCGAGCTTTTTCTTGAGAGCTTCCTGCAGAGTCTGAGAAAGATTGATGTCCGCTTCGGTGGCCATATTTTTGAGCCATGCAGGCATAGTTACAGCGCAAGTGACGGATTTACTGCTTGTCTGCTTACGATATTTGATAGTATCGGCATAAATAAGCGTGACGATCTGGTCAGGAGCGTGTTCTACCTTGTCGATTGGTGTAGCTTCAGGTATGGGAATCTTTTTGTCTTCCATAGCTACGAGCATGAGAGGCAGGGCATCACCGGCCATATAAACACAGTCGGCAAGGTCATCGCCTTGAGAGTAACAGCCGTTTATATCGGG
>CAMHMM010000141.1 GCA_946186215.1 uncultured Ruminococcus sp.
GTGAGCTTTTGTTGATATAAAGGATCATGGTGAGTTGCGATGTTTCGTATAAAGATCTGCAACAATTCTGTTGTAGGAAAAAATAAGATACTTTCAAAGGAATACATCTCCTGTATCGAGGATCTTCTTTCCTCGGAGGTTGTCAGGAAGATGGACACATTCGTTCAGCATGGGGATACGACCACTCTTCAGCACTGCCTTAATGTTTCATACTACAACTTTGTATTATGCAAGTTTTTCGGGCTCGATGCAAGAGCGGCTGCAAGAGGCGGTCTGCTTCACGATCTGTTCCTCTATGACTGGCATGATCGCCCGGTGGGAAAGGGCGGACTTCATCATTCCATTTTCCATGCAAGAGTGGCTCTTAAAAATGCAAGTGAGCATTTTGAGCTTACAGATAAGGAAAAAGAGATAATATTAAAGCATATGTTCCCCTATACTCTCGATGGTTTCCCACGCCACAAGGAAGCGTTTATGGTTTGTCTTATCGACAAGTACTGCTGCCTTATGGAAACAGCTACCGAAAGAATAGACACCTATGTGCGTCCTGTATTAGCACGAAATTAAAAGCAATGTCCGGAACGATCGGGTTCCGGACATTTTTTATTTAAGCTTTATCAGGCAGTAGACTGCCGCTGCACAAAAGAGCAGAAATGTTCCTGCTGTCGATGCTTTCGGGAATTTGCTGTGCAGCCACTCCGCAAATGGCTTTACGGCCTTTACGAACAGCACTGATAATATCCCGAAGATAAGGCTTGAAAAGAGAGATATGCGCCCCTGAAAATTGAGCGGCCACATGAAGTAATCCCACAGCATATAGCCGAATATCCTTTCGGTGATAAGTGCTGCGATATATTCAAATATGGTCGTACCTATGGTGCTTATGAGAAGTACATTGTACCATTTCATTTTCGGCGGGAACACAACGGACATGAACACCGCAAAGAAGCCGTATATTGGAAGAATGGGCAAAGGCAGCACGCCGCGGTCAACAAACTCTCCCAATACCACAGATGTCAGCACGGTCTCATAAACCCAGCCTGCAAAACCCGCGAGCATGAACTGCAGCAGCAATGATGATATTTTTACAAGGTTTTTCATGATGTTCTCTCTTTGACGATAATGCCCTTCCGGTTACAGGAAGGGCATCGTTTTTCATATGCATTTAGGAAAGCTCAGCTGTTCTGCTTACCAAGCACAGCAGCGCCGATTATCCCGGCATCATTTCCAAGGGATGCAATGACGATCCTGGTATTGTTGTCAAGCATTCTTGTGTATACTTCCTTAGATACAAGCTCGCGCAGCGGAACAAGGAGAGGATCGCCCTCATTGCAAACGCCGCCGCCGATACAGAGTATATCGGGCTGGAAAATATTGATCGTATTTGCAATACCTGCTGCCAGATACTTGATGTAATTATCAACAACAGCCTTGCCGGACTTATCGCCCTCACGCATAGCGATAAATGCGTGTCTTGCTGAGAAATGGTCGCCGTCTTCCTTGTAGAGCCTGTTGAGTACGCTCGAAGGATCAGCCTCGGCAGCCTCTCTCGTCATTCTTATAAGACCTGTAGCAGAGGAATATACCTCAAAGCAGCCCTTTCTTCCGCAGGTGCACTGTGGGCCGTCAACGCCGATTACCATATGTCCGAGCTCAGCTCCTGCAAGATTAGAGCCCTCAAGTATCTTGCCCTCAACGATGATGCCTGCTCCAACGCCTGTGCCCAGTGTGATGCAGACAGCGTTTTTCGCACCCTTTGCGGAGCCGGCGATAAATTCACCGTATGCTGCCGCATTTGCATCATTAGCGATATATACGGGCTTGTTGATATGCTCCTGAATGTACTGTCTTACAGGAACATCCTTGAAGCCCAGATTGTTGGAGTAGGGGATAGTGCCGTTAATGTTGTCGGCGATACCGGGAGTGCCTATACCGATCCATTCCACATCATCTATGGAGATGCCTGCCTGCTTTGCTGCTTCGATAGAAACTGCGGCCATATCATCGCAGATCTCCTTTGCAGGTCTGGGGCATCTGGTCTTAACAGATGTTTTTGCGATTATCTCAAAATTTTCGTTGACCACGCCGGCCTTGATGTTTGTACCGCCGAGATCGATGCCTATGTAGTATTTCATCAATCTTCCTTCTTTCCTTTATGCACATTAACCTTGTCCGAACGGGAGAAGATTAATCTATATAAGTCATAACTGCCTGTGCCTGCTGCTCAGGAGTAAGCTCAAAATTCCCGTAGCCTGCGGGTATGAAGAGGCTGTCGCCTTTTTCGAGCCATATCTGCTGCGGTTTTCCCGATGAAAAACAGATACGCCCGTCAAGCACGAGCAGATGAACAAATAATCTGTCAGTTGTACACAGCCATGCACGATTTACGATATCGAGCAGCTTCACTGAAAAATATTCGCACTTGGCAAGCTGTGTTTCTGTCCAGTTGCCGTCCTCATAAACTACGGGTTCGCCCTTTGGATGGATATTCGGAGGGCAGAGCTTTGTTACCTCAACAGCCTTGTCGATATGGAGCTGACGGGGCTTGCCGTCTGCGCCGATTCTGCCGTAATCATAGATACGGTATGTGGTATTTGAGTTCTGCTGTATCTCTGCAATAAGGATTCCCTTGCCTATCGCATGGAGAGTGCCGCTTTCGATAAAGAAGAGATCGCCCTTTTTAACGGGTACGGCATTGACCACATCAAGCAATGTGTTGTTTTCGATACGCTCTCTGAATTCTTCCTTTGTTATCTCGTCTTTGAAGCCGTAGAGAAGCTGTGCTCCGGGATCGGCATCAATGACATACCACATTTCAGTCTTTCCGAATTCATGCTCTATACGCATTGCATATTCGTTATCGGGATGCACCTGAACGGAAAGATTATCCTTTGCGTCGATTAGCTTGATAAGTATAGGGAAAAAATCGAATTTTGAGCAGGCAGTCCCCATATATTCGGGATGCTCGTCAAGATATTCCTGCAGCGTCTTTCCTGAATCAGCGCCGTCGGCAATAAACGAAGGACCATCCTTGTGACAGGAAAGCTCCCAGCTTTCTGCTACCTTGTCAAAGTCGCATTTCTTTCCGAAATCATCCCTGAGCCTTGTGCCGCCCCAGAGATAATCCTTGAATGAGGGTGTAAGTTTTACTGCGTTCATAAAAAGCCTTTCTTCATACCTTATGTCTTATGCACACAGACAATGTACAACGCTCAGAGGCGGTTGTACATTGTCATGGGTGTTGTGTGTTTTATCAGAGCTTCCAGAGCTCTTCAGCATACTGTCTTACAGTTCTGTCAGAGGAGAATTTGCCTGCATTTGCTATATTCATCCAGCACTTCTTGCCGAACATATTCCTGTTTTTGTAATCATAGAGAGCACGGAGCTTGGTGTCAACATAACCTCTGAGATCGGTGAGCAGGAAATAGTTATCAGGTCTGTGCCATGAGCAGCCGTTGATAAGCGAATTGAACAGCTCACCGAACATACCTGTATCGCCGTCGTTGAAGGTCGCATCAACAAGGGTGTTAACGACCTTCTTTACGCGCTCATCCTTGTAGTAGATCTTCTCTCTGGGATTGTATGTGGGACGAACCACATCCAGCTCTTCAACTCTTGCGCCGAAGATATATTCGTTCTCCCAGCCTGCTTCCTCCACGATCTCAACATTTGCGCCGTCGTATGTTCCGAGAGTAACAGCACCGTTGAGCATCAGCTTCATATTGCCTGTACCGGATGCTTCAAGACCTGCAGTAGAGATCTGCTCGGAGATATCAGCTGCGGGAATGAGCTTTTCTGCATAGGAAACATTGTAGTTCTGAACGAAAACGACCTTGAGCTTGTCCTTCGTATCAGGATCGTTGTTGACAAGCTTTGCGATCTCGTTGATATACTTGATTATACCCTTTGCTCTGCGGTATGCAGGAGCAGCCTTTGCACCGAAGATAAAGCAGGTAGGCTGGAGATCAGGAAGCTTCTTATCCTTAATCTGGAAATAAAGATCAACGATGGAGAATGCATTGAGCAGTTGGCGCTTGTATTCATGCAGGCGCTTTACCTGTATATCAAAGCACCAGTCAGGAGATACATCTATGCCCTCATGTTCCTTGAGGTATTTGCAAAGCTGTACCTTCTTTTCGTACTTGATCTTGTTGAATCTCTCTATTACAGCGGGATCATCAACATACTTTTTAAGCTCGGAGAGCCTGTCAAGATCTGTTTCCCAGCCCTTGCCGATCTTTTCTGTGATAAGTGCGGAAAGCTCGGGATTGCAAAGACCGAGCCATCTTCTGGGAGTGATGCCGTTGGTCTTGTTCTGGAATCTTTCAGGGAATATCTCGTACCAGTCGTGAAGAACATCATTTTTCAAAATATCAGTGTGGAGCTGTGCTACGCCGTTGGTGTGAGATGTTCCGAATATGGCCATTCTTGCCATGTGGATAACATTGCCGTCAACGATGCGCTTTGATGCAATCTGTCCTTCATTCTGGCCGATGGAAGTAAGATACTTTTTCAGATGCTCGTCTATCATGAGGATAATCTCATATATAGTGGGAAGAACGCTCTTGAACAGGGGAATGCTCCACTTTTCGAGAGCCTCGCCGAGAACGGTGTGGTTTGTGTAGTTAAAGGTATTCTGGGCTATATCAAAGGCATCCTTAAAGCTGTAGCCTTCCTTGAACATAAGGATCCTGATAAGCTCTGGGATAGCAACAGTAGGATGTGTGTCATTGAGCTGAACAGCATAACTTTCTGCAAAATGGGAGAAGTCATCACCGTATTTTGCCTTGTATCTTCTTACGATATCCTGAACTGATGCGGAAACGAAGAAGTACTGCTGCTTTAATCTGAGCTTTCTGCCCTTTTCGGTATTATCGTTGGGATAGAGTACATCATTTATTGCATCTGCGCAGATATCTGCCTCGTTAGCGCCCTCGTAATCCTGATTATCGAACTTGCCGAAGTCAAAGCCTGTAAGGCTTTCAGCCTGCCAGAGTCTGAGAGTGTTTATGGCCTTTCTTTCAAATCCGATTATGGGAGTGTCGTAGGGAACTGCCTTAACAGCCTCACCTGCAAACTCAACTACGACAGCATCATTATCTGCTCTTACGCTCCATGCATCGCCGTAATCCAGCCATGCATCGGCAGTCTCTGTCTGGAAGCCGTTGCTGATGCCCTGCTTGAAAAGGCCGTACTTGTATCGGATGCCGTAGCCGTTGAGGGGTATGTCGCAGGATGCGGCGGAATCAAGGAAGCACGCGGCAAGTCTGCCGAGGCCGCCGTTTCCGAGTGCTGCATCTTCTATCTCTTCAAGGCTGGCAAGGTCTGCACCGTTTTCGGCAAATATTTCCTTTGCCTCATCAAGGAGACCTGCACAGTAGAGGTTATTGAAAACAGCTCTGCCCATGAGAAATTCGGCAGAAAGGTAATACGCTCTTCTGCCGTTGTTGTGGCGGTCTTCGGTTTCATTCCACAGTGGGATTATGTCGGTCATAACTGCTCTTGACACAGCATTGTGGATCTGTCTGGGAGTAGCGCCAGCAATATCGGTGCGGGCATCC
>CAMHMM010000142.1 GCA_946186215.1 uncultured Ruminococcus sp.
TATAAGACTGCTGTTTTATATTTGTCTGTTACGGGTAAAAAGCTCTTTTCATTAACCCATAAGAAGTTTCATCCACTTTAGTGCTTCAGTATTATCTGCGGTAATTTTAGTTTGTAAAGCAATGCTTCTGCTATATTGTTGAATTTCACTTGTGTTTTGACTAATCATTTCAATATCTCTTTTGATGTCACTTAAATAACTGTTTGTTTTTTGTACTGCTTGATAAAGTGCATATTGATTTTTTTTAATTGCTTCAATGTTAGAGCCTATACTTTCAAGATTACTGATAATAATATTCTGCCGTAATTCTGACTCATAAAGATTGTAGGCACCATTCGCGCCTTTTAATTCAGTGCATCGGCCTGATGCAAGATACTCATGTATTGTACACATAGGAACAAAATCTCTATATTTTTCAAAAATGACATTTACTTCGTACAATTTACTAAGTACTTCATTGACTTCAATCAAGCTTGCGGTTAATTCATTCAGTTTTTCTTCCAATGGTTTAATCGCGTCTTGTTGTTTGTTATATTGTGCAAGTCTATTTTGGTAATCCCGACATGATTCCTTCCATACTTCTAATTCATTTATATATATATTATGTAAGTTTCGTTTAGTTCTATAGTATGGTTCAATTTTTTCTATACTGTACCCATTTTCTAAATTATGTGCGAGTCCAAAAGAAGCCAATACTAAAATCAAGCCTAAAAATATCATTATTCCGCCGACTTCATTAAAAAGAATAGCAAGTAAAAGTGAGCCAGCTCCACATATACCACCTAAAACTTTACAAACTGTTCCGCCATGGTATTCAGCCGGCGCAGATAATGATAGCGATCTATCTTTTGGCTCATCTCCGGCAGGAGGGGTTGGTTTTGATGAGAATTTATAAGATGAAAGGGTGGAATTGATATTGGATATTCCTTGTTTAAGAGTATATTTATTTGTTTCGATTTGTGCAATCATATGGACATACTCACATAAATTTGCACTGCTTGAAACAATAAAATCACGATTCATAACTGTTTTTTTATTTCCCATATTAAAGTCTCCTAAACTATTGTTCCGAGATTATTAAGTGATGAGTAGTTGATATACTATAGCACCAACAGTTGCTAATAGTTGTGGAATGCATTCCCTTATCGTTCTATATTTATTACATTATATACTTTTTAGCGGCTTATATCAATTTATCGAATTTAAAAAAAAAACAGCTAATAAAATTGTAATATTTGCACGAACATATCTGGATCAACACTCGGTCATAAATAATAATATTAATTCCATATCAGCGTCCGTAATGTAAAAACGGGCGCTTTTTTTCGGGGAACGGAGCAGGGCTCAACATTAGAATTATGTTAAAAATCGTTAGCTGACCTTGACAGCCGCTCTTGTTATGTGATAAAATATTTTCATTACGGGTTAACGAGCGTTAATTTATTGGCAGACGGTCAAGTCTAACGCTGCCGATATAATTTTACTGATTATAAAAGCCCGTAAAAAGGCGGATAGTGTGATACATTCCCGTTATCGGATAAGGAGGAACTTTGTGAAAAAAGATATGATAAGAAATATATGCGATATCTGTCTTGGCCTGCTGATACTCACAGTAACATTTATTGCATATTTCGGGCATTGGGGTGAGCTTGGTGAATACTGCTGCGTATCGGGCATCACGATCGGGCTTGTCTTTATTATTTCTTTTATCCATCGCATCAGGAGCGGAAGATCTTTTAGCGACTGGGTATATATCGACTGCTTCGTTGCCGCGCTGATGATATTTATTGCAACGCTGTTGCTTGGCCTTAATCTCAACGGCGCATTCATATTCATACATATAATAGATCCGCTGCTGATGCTCGCTTACTGGGCGTTTTTCTGTGACGACAGCAGCAAGCGGCATATAAATGTTCTTACCGTTCTGATATTCCCCGTATGCTATCTGATATTGTCGCTTATAACACTGCTTTCCACGGGAGACTGCGCTTTCCCTGCATCGCTTGTGCTGACAGGCCACAGCATTCCTGTAACGATCGGCCTTGTTATCGCCGTATTTATGATATTTCTTATACTCGGCTGCTGCTATCATTTCATCGGCGGTCTTGTAAAAGGCAGGCTGCGTTCAAAAAGAGCTGCATGACCACAGCGTTTTGAACATGAATCGGCTCGAAAAGCTCATAACTATATCAATGAGGAGGCCATATGGCAGGGATATTTGAGAAAAACAGGCCGGTCATAGCGGCGGGCATCCTTTACACACTGAATGCGCTTTTTGTAGTTATATCTGCATCGCTTTGGTCTTGACCTTACCATTTCGCGGTATGTGGGACTTCGCCACTGGACAGCTTATCTTAATATGGCGGCAGCTGTTGTCATGATCACTCTGATATTGATATATCTGAAAAAATCTGATATGCATAAAGTGAGGAAAGCATTATATTGCGCTGTATGCGTATGTAAAGCAGGCTGTGCCTTTTTCCCTCTCAACAGAGAGTGGAGCACATTTTCTTCAGATATGCATAATTACTTTGCTTATGGCCTGATGCTCATTGTGACCATATCTGTTGTTATGATGGCGGTCAGGGCAAGGAATAAATCACAGAGAGTATTGGGGATAACAGCATCTGCCTACGCGGCATACTTTATCATTGCCTATGTTATAGCCGGATGGGAGTTCTTTGGCGATACAATATTTCTGTGGGAGAATACATTTATCTATCTGCTTCTCGGAGAGCTGATGGTTGAGTATGAAGACAGCCGTGTGGTTGAGATCTTCAGTAAGAAATTCCCCTTTGTCGGCCTTGCAGGTGCTGCATTTGCCTGGCTGCTGTATTTCATAGCTCCCAGAAATGGGGAGAGCATTGAAAGCATGGGCGCACAATACCGCTATGCAGTGAATATGGCCGGTATTATCATATTAATATGTTGTATCATAATTATCCTGAGCTTCATCATGTATATGTTATACAGACCGTTAGCGGAAAAAAGAAAATGGGCGGATGTTTCGTTAAGGATAATAATAACTCCTGTGGTAATTTTCGCTGTGCTGGTCGGAACATATCTGTCCCTGTTTGTGTTTTCGGGAGCAGGTTACTGAATGCTGAAACCATATCATAGTCAGATGCTGTTTAAAAATCAGCTATCATGACCTGATGACACCTGCAAAACAGATAGAATATCAAAGGAGAAAAGTTATGTCTTTTAACGAGCACCGTCAGGAAGATACCATGCAGACAGATGATCCCAACAGCATAGCAAAGGATATCCGTCAGCTGTATATCATCAGTGCTGTTCTGATCTCGCCTGCAATCGGGTGGATAGCAGACCTGTTCAGAATAGGGAATTACTATATGATTCTTCTTGTGTCATTAAGAGTGTTTTATATTCAGTATATTCCTTTTGCGATACTTACGCTCCTGTATATATGGGCTCTGAAAACGGAAAACCAGCCTAAAAGCGAAACCGGCTGGTTTATGCTGCTCCTGTTTCTACATATTATAGGATTTGCGAACATCGAGTTTTTGTTTACAGCGGCAATGGGGATATAAACACGCTGACGATCTGAAAAGGAGCCGGCAATATGAAAACGGAGGAAAAGAAAATGGATAAAAAATGCTGATCGGCTGGAAGGCAAGCATACTGGCGATCGTATGTATAACGCTTATCAATACAGTATGCAGCTTCACACAGACAGATATATCACTCAATGCTGAAAGGGTAATGGGTATCATTGACCTTGCTGCGGTAGGGGTACTTGCGTACACCTCGGTAAAGCTGGAGATCGGTAAAAAAGAAAAGAAATAAACAGGTCTGTCCGATGCGGCAGGACCACTTCCAAGGGGGCGATACACTATGGAAAAACTGCGCAGGATCACAGGGATCGCCGACATAGTAGTTTTTGCGGCGACAACACTTGCCATTGCGGGAGTGTTCTATGAGGGAATGACACTTAAGTGGTATGACATCGTCGGCGTGTTTGTGATCTGTATGGACTATTCCTTTATACCTGTCACTGTAATGCATCTTATAGCCGACAGAAAGGACAAAAGCTTTGGCTTTCATGTCTTTTCGCTGGTTATAATCATAGCGGCGGTAGTCATGAAGATAGCAGGGCTCGGATACCCTGCTGCAACACTTGTGTTCTGGTATTTCTATATATGGTTCCTTTACGGGAGCCTGATCGTGAGAAGAAATACTGCAGGGATCAAAAGAGGAGGAAATGAAAATGATACGCGAAATGAACAGGGATGAGATACCCGCTTGTGTGGAGCTTATAAAGCACAGTTTCAGAACAGTCGCTGATGAATACGGTATCACGGAGGAAAATGCTCCCCGTTTCACAGCTTTTGCTACGACTGCGGAAAGGCTGCAGTGGCAGAAGGACAGTGAACACAGGCTGATGTATGTATATGAGCAGGACGGTGTTATCTGCGGATATTATTCGCTCCTTATGCAGGAAAACAATGAATGTGAGCTGAATAATCTTGCGGTACTCCCCGAATACCGCCATAAAGGCATAGGAAAGGAGCTGCTCGAACACGCATTTTCCACAGCGGAGAAAAGCGGCTGCAGGGCTGTCAATTTAGGCATAGTGGAGGAAAACAAGCCTCTGCGTAAATGGTACGAGTTAAACGGTGCTGTACATACGGGAACGAAGAAATTCGACTTTTTTCCGTTCACCTGCGGCTATATGAGAAAGGATATCGGAGCTCACTGACAGTTGATATGAATTTTCCGGAAAGGGAGAAATAATGAAAAGAAAGATATCTGTGGTATTATGCATAGTGTCAGTCATAGCAGGCGCTGCAATGATAGCTGCAGATCTGCTGCTGTTTGATATCCCTGTGTGGCTGCCTGCAGCTGCAGGAGCGTTTTCGCTGCTGATGCTGATATTTGTTCTGGCGGCAGAGCATAAAAAAGGGACAAAGATATCCGTCACGGTATTCACACTGCTTTTCACGGCGATCACGCTGTTTGGCAGCATATGCGATCCCTACTGGAATTCGCAGAATTTCCGCAGAAACGGAAAATACACCTGTATCGGGTATGACGAGCTTATAAGTCCGCAGGCCGCAGCAAATGATCTGGATTATACAATGAAGCTTGTAGAAAAGATCCATCCGGAATGTAAGGATGGGATACCCGATGAGGTCAGCAAAAAATATCTTGCCGTAAGGAAAGAACTTCTTAGCGGCGGCGATCTGACCGTTAATGAGCTTGCCGTAAAGACAGAATCAGTGCTGACACTTTTTTCGGACGGCCATACAAGTGTTGCTGCAATGATCCCCCGCGCAGACAGGCGATATCTTAAGGCCGAAAAGGAAATGAAGGAGCAGGGCTACGATATCTCAAAGGTAAACGGCATGACGATCGATGAGCTGGCCGAAAAGTACAGGAGCTATTTCAGCTTTGAAACAGACAACCGACTGTATGATGAGCTGAAAAACTATCTGATCGAGCTTGACAAGCTCGACTACCTCGGAATAGATACAAATGATGTGATAGAATACACCTTTGAAGACGCAGACGGTGATATACAGAT
>CAMHMM010000143.1 GCA_946186215.1 uncultured Ruminococcus sp.
TATAGACGGAAAATTTGTCAGAGGCGCTACAAGAGGAGATGGCTTTGTGGGCGAGGATGTAACGGAAAATCTTCGCACTATAAGGTCTATACCCATGACACTTGCAGAAAAGATACCTCTTCTTACTGTAAGAGGCGAGGTCTATATGCCCAGAGCCGCATTCGATGAGCTGGTGCGCCAGCAGGAGGAAAACGGAGACAAGATATTCAAAAACCCCAGAAATGCTGCTGCGGGATCGCTACGCCAGAAGGATGCTAAGATCACTGCTCAGAGAAAACTTGATATATTTATATTCAATATCCAGCAGATCGAAGGCAGAGAAATAGCTGCTCACGCAGAATCACTCGACTTCCTGCGCGAAATGGGATTTCATGTTATCGACGATACGGTGGTCAGAACGGATGACGATATTCTTTCTCATATCGATAAGATAGGCACACAGCGCGATGATCTTCCCTATGATACAGACGGCGCTGTTGTAAAGGTAAACAGCTTTGAACAACGCGATGAGCTGGGCTCTACCTCCAAATTCCCCAAATGGGCTGTAGCATATAAATATCCTCCCGAGGAAAAGGAAACGACACTCAGGGAGATCGAGATAAATGTAGGCAGAACAGGTGCCATCACCCCTACTGCGATATTTGATACCGTAAAGCTTGCGGGAACTGATGTTTCAAGAGCTGTTCTTCACAATCAGGAATTTATCTCTTCAAAGGATATCCGCATAGGTGACAGGATACTTGTGCGAAAGGCAGGAGAAATAATCCCCGAAGTAATAAAGTCCCTGAGGCATGCTGACGGCAGTACTCCCTATTTTCTCCCCGAATACTGCCCTGCCTGCGGCGAAAGGACTGTCCGTGACGAGGATGAAGCCGTTCTACGCTGCCCCAATGTTGAATGTCCTGCACAGGGCTACAGAAATATCCTGCACTTTGTTTCAAAGGATGCAATGGATATAGAGGGCATGGGGCCACAGCTTATTTCAGCTCTTATTGACCGTGGCCTTATTTCCACAGCGGCGGATATATATTCACTCAAGGCTGAGGATATAGCATCGCTTGACAGAATGGGCGAAAAATCAGCTGAAAATGTTATAAAGGCAATAGAAAAGTCAAAAAGCCAGCCTCTCAACAGAGTTATCTATGCAATAGGGATCAGAGGAATCGGTGAAGCAGCCGCAAAGCTTCTGTGTGAAAGATTCGGAACACTGGACGATATCATCAGTGCAGATGCTGCATCAATAAGCGAGATAGAAGGCTTTGGCGCGGTAATGAGCGAATCGGTAGCTGCAGCTTTCCAAAATGAGCATTTCATACATCTTATTGCCCGACTGCGCGAGGCTGGACTTGAAATGCGCTACGAAACCGAGAAAAAGTCAGACATCTTTGCAGGAAAAACATTTGTTCTCACAGGTACTCTCCCCACAATGAAGCGTGATGAAGCAAAAAAGCTCATAGAAGCAGCAGGCGGCAAGGTATCAGGCTCGCCATCAAAGAAAACTGATTATGTTGTAGCCGGGGAAGAAGCGGGCAGCAAGCTCACAAAGGCGCAGGAACTGGGAATAAGCATAATCTCCGAAGCAGAGCTTCTTGAAATGCTCGGCTGACAGGCCGCAATAAACAAAGGTGATTTGCATGAAACAAGCTCTAAAAAAGGCCGCAATTGCGGGTATCATCGTCGAAGCACTATATTTTTTATCAGTAACTCTGTTTCTGGCCACAAAAGCTGATCTGGCGCTTACCATATGGGAATCCATGACGGTGGTCGGTGCTTTCGCAATTCTGATCGCGCTGAGCATATTTGCCGAAGGTTACCGTATAAAACCGATGTACCGCAGTTTTATGCTGATCTCACTGTCAGGAACACTCATCCTGACATCGGCCGCTCATTTTACAAGCATCGGTGTAGTAAGACAACTTATAGCACAGGGCATTTCCGTTCCCGATTATTTCAGGATAGGCTTCTTCCCAAGCCTTGAAATGACAGTTGATTACACTGCCTGGGGCTTGTTTATAGGCTGTGCTTTTCTTGCTTTTCTGTTAGGTATCAAGGACAAGACACTGAGTATCCTTTCAGCAGTCTGCAGCGCTCTGTGCTTTACAGGCTTTATCGGAAGCTTCTTTTCGGAATCTCTGTGGTACTTCGCTCCTATGGGATATGGCCTCGGATTTTTGATAATGTGTATCGCTGTAATAAAGAAAGGTGCTCCAACTACCGATCCAAAAGCCGAATAAACAACACCACCCCGAAGCAATAAGTGAATTGCTTCGGGGTGTACTACTCCTGTTTACTCGGTTATCAGTTCCCTGACTTCTATCTGTTTTATCTTATACGAAGAAAGATAAGCCGCTGCAAATATACCGAGACTTACGATAACAGAGGGGAGTATCAGCATTGACACATCAAATCCGGCTGCAAAATCAGTCAATCCTACTGCTCTGAGCATAAATTCAAGCATTGGCTGAGTAAGAAGCACGGATAATATTCCGCCCAGAACAGAGCCTGTTACCGACAGGACAAAGAATCTCAGTGCAAACTGTGTCCTGAGTACCGACGAAGTCATACCCATAGCTTTGTATATGCCCAGATCGATCCGCTCCCGCAAAAATGCCGTTCTTGTCATCATAATAACTATGACTGCCGCAAAGATCACTGACATTCCGTAGAAAACATATGCGATAATATCCATAAGCCCTGCTATCAGAGTTTTGTATTTGGTGATAGTCTCACTTTCCTTCATCTCACCTGCTTTGACATTCTCAAAGCTGTCATTGATGGAATTTATTATATGCTCCTCCGCAGATTTATCTGAAAGTGTGATAAATGCGGAATTTATCTCAGTAAATCCCAGCTTGTCCATACCTTCGGGTGTTGTCATTGCATACACGCCATATTCCGAAACAGTCTGAAAATAGCCTGTCACCACAAAATCAAGTTCGGTATCAAGATATTTCACTGTCACTGTGTCGCCGATCTGTTTGTTTACAGAGCGTGCCACAGACTTTGTAAGCATGATTTCATTGTAGTACCGGGGGATACGCCCTTCTATCGCCTTGAAATAGTCCTCCTCCCTGCTGTAGGTACTGACTGTCACCTGCTGTCCGTCAATATTCATACGGTGCCTGCACTCCATTCTGAGAGTGGCTCCGCTGTCGAAACTGTGAATTATATCCTCTGTTTTATCCTTATCGGAAAGAGAATAGCTGCCTAAATTAGTAAGTTCTATATCGCCGCTCATCCCGGTGAATATCGCATCCACATCAAATCCGCTCACAAACGCAGATATGCTCACCAAAAAGAAAATAAGTATAGTGACTATAGCGACTGCACCGAAATAGTTCCTGATATTTGAAGTTATCTGCCGCAGTGCTATAAGAAGTGACAAGGGCTTATGGCGTATCGGAACATTCAATCTGCTGTCAAAATACACCTCGTCCTTACCGCCTTGTATCGCACGAACAGGAGAGATCCTGCCTATCTTTGCAGTAGCCGCAAATACGAATACCATACAGATTATGATTATACCGAGAGAAAGAAGTGCACATTTCCCGACGGATATATCTGTTGTTGTCAGCATACCCGTGAGCCGCATAAACAGGCGTATCAATGCACCACAGGCTGGGAATGACAAAATAAGCCCCGATATGGCTCCGATAGTGAGCGATACAGCATATTCGATAACGAAAAGCATTCTTATCTGCCACTGTGAAAAGCCCTGTGATTTGAGTATCCCCAGTGAGGTATAATCCATTTCAATAGTTGAAGAAATGCTGTTTGCCATTATGATAATAACTATAACAATAAGAAGGATAACATAAACATAAGCCATTCTTGTCCCCACATTGGAGAATACCTTGATATTGTCCGCCAGATCCTCTTTTGTCGGCGAATAAATACTCATATCTATCAGACTGCACTCATCATTGAGCTGTTTTTTCAGTTCGTATGGTGAAAAGCCGTCCGCAATGTGGATATTGATATCTGAGCATGATATTATTTTTCTCACATTGTCTGTGATATGGCTCAAATGCTCCAGAATCGCCTTATGATCTGATTCATTTATGACACAAACATTTGAAGAAACGGTCGTTGCACCGAATACAGGATCTTCATAATAGCCTTTCACAGTGAATGAAAAATTTGTATCATCCGCAGCAGAGAATATTACTTCCGAATTTTTGTCTATAAGAGTTTTCATCTTATAGGGCAGGTATATCTCTCCTTCTGCAGGCTGGATTCCGTCAAGAAATGCTGAAAAATCATCATTGAAAACAAGAAGCGTTCCGCTATATGCGGACAGCTCCGTCAATATTTCCTTTTCCTCGCCGTCTACAAGGGGCTTTTGTGTCATCAGCAGAGTTTCCTTGTAATCGGTACGGGAGATATGGGAATTGCTGTCTATCGTGTCACGAATATCATCTGTCAGCATATCCGTATAGACACGGACGATCAGATCTCCGCAGTCAGCCTGTTCAAAGCCTTCGTTTATAGCCTCCATAAGATCGTCGCTGTTGCTGACAGAGCCTGTGAATGACATAACTATAAGCATCATCAGAAAGGCGACTCCGAAAAATGCCCCTTTCTTGTATTTCATATCCGCCAGAACAAGCTTTATGATACCCTTCATACGCTCACCTCACCATTCCATAGAGGCAAGCCATGAGCCTACCTGAGTTTCACGGCTCTTTTCCTCGCTCTGCTCATAGGGCGGCAGGTCAAGATCACCTATTACACGCCCGTCCTCTATATAGATAAGGCGTGTGGCACGGCAGGCGGCTCTCGCATCGTGAGTTACCATAAGTATGCTCTGTCCCTTGCGGTTAAGCTCTGTGAGCAGGTCAAGAACTTCGGTAGTGTTTTTCTTGTTCAAAGCACCTGTGGGTTCATCGGCAAAAAGCAGCTTCGATTCATTGATGACCGCACGGGCAATGGCACATCTCTGCTGTTCACCGCCGGAGCATTGACTCGGCAGATGTGATGCGATATGAGCGATGCCCATTTTTTCCATAAGTTCCTTTGCAGCCTTTTCTGTATCAGCAGCACTGCGGCTCTTGTTCAGATATCCCGGGACGGTTATATTTTCATATAATGAAAGATTGCTGACAAGGTGCATCTGCTGAAAGATAAAGCCGAAATCCCCGTGACGCAGAGCAGAGAGTTTTTTCTCGCTCATCTTTACAATATCATCGCCGTTATAGAGTATCTGTCCGCCCGTGGCTCTGTCCATACCGCTGAGAGCGTAGAGCGTGGTAGATTTTCCCGAGCCCGACGCACCCATAATAACAGTAAAATCGCCTTCATATATGTCAATGTCCATCCCGGTGAGAATATGTACCTGCCCGCCATTATGTGCAAAACTTTTGCACAGTCCCTTGGCTGAAATAATAGCTTTTTTCATAGTATGCCCCCTTTTTCTGATATTCTATCACAGGGAGTATTAAGAAATCCTTAAGAAATATGGTTGACAATACCTTGCAGACCCGCAATAAACCGTGTTAATTTTTTGTGTCTTTGT
>CAMHMM010000144.1 GCA_946186215.1 uncultured Ruminococcus sp.
GTTTCCTATGAAGAATACATGGAAGCAGAAAAGAAAGCCGATGACAGTCCCTTTGTTTGTTATGACATCGATGAAGAAAAGAGTCTTGCACTGCTCACGCTTAAGTCGTGCAGATATAACGATGTATACAAGGACACTCTGCACAGTATGTTCACAGAGGTAAAAGACAAAGGGATAAAAAATGTTGCGGTCGATCTGAGAAACAACGGCGGCGGCAACTCTTTTGTAGTCAATGAGTTTATCCGCTATCTTGATATTGACGAGTTCCTTGAACCGACCAAAATACAAAGGTTCGGCCCGTTTATGATAGACTGCGGTACGGGCAGGATGAAAAACAGGAAATATGAAGACCTGCTTTTTGACGGGAATGTTTATCTGCTGACCGCCCCGTATACATTCAGCTCTGCTATGATGTTTGCGGAGATAATAAAGGACAACGGGCTCGGCACGATCGTGGGCGAAGCGCCGGGAAATGTTGCATGGAGCTGCGGGGAAAATACTATTTTCAGCACCCCGGAAGCAGGAATATCCCTGTATATTTCCACCTCACAGTTCAAGCGTGCTGACCGTGATAACAAAGAGCTCCTCGTGCTGCCCGATATAGAATGCAGCAGCGAAGATGCACTTGAATTTATACCGTATTGATAAAGGAAATGGAATATGTTTTCGTTTGTTAAAAAGCGTGAAAAGCGCAGTGACGGCAGTAAAGAAACCCGCATGACCGATGATCCCGTTTTTGGCAGGATGAAATATATCTATACATGGTGGTCGCTTGAATTTACAGATATCACCATGTTCAGAAAGACATACCATGTAAGATGCTTTGCAGCATCGAATGAGAAAAAGGAACCGCCCGATGATATCCAGCGCAGAGCCTTTGAACGGTTTCTGGCGGAAAAGGAAATGATACAGCAGGATGCGGAGAAGATGCTCACAGAGGCCTTTCCCGCTGACGGTGAGCGTCAGATCGGTGATATTATCAATATAACGGGAGTGCATATTTCCCGTGACGGAAAGTGCGGTATCGCAGCGGAAATAAAGGAAGAGTATCTTGATGATACAGACCTTGATGAACTTGGAATCACACCTGATCACAGCTTTGGTGTTCTTGTTTTCCCCGAACGGGACATCATCAGATCAAGCGATATATTTGAAGATATGTTTTCATGATATTGAGGCCTGCAGATAAAATGCTTTTGCTTTTTGTGTAGGCAAACAGGCATATTGATAAACGGTCTTATCCCCGTGCATAGGGGGTAAGACTTTTTTGATCATAGTTTAACTGTCATTATCGCAGAGATAATTTTTCGTTTAACTGTCAATTATCGCATAAATAATTTTTCGGAACCTGATATTATAAGCAGCATTTTTTAATAAAGGGCATAAAAGTTCCGAGCCACCATCGAAAAATTACTCGCAAATAAATATACGGGTAACTGCGGCGTTTCGCTACCGGGAGGGTGCAGGCTCGCCTGCCTTGCCGACTTTGAAAAATATCGTTGAAAATAATATCGTGATGTGCTATACTTATCTGTATAACCACTGTGTATGTTCTACGCCTATTAATCGGCGGGTTTTGTTGATGCCTGTTAAAATCAGCGCTTTGAAGGGAGTTACTGCTATGACAGACAAGAAGGCTATAACACTTTTGAAGAAATATTATCTTCCGTATAAGACAGACGGGCAGCTGTCCGAGGCTGAAACTGAGGATGCAGTCAAAAGCGGTGTATTCGTGCCGCCTTCCGATATGACACATGATGAGATCGTAGCAGCTGTCAAAGAGCTGTCCCGCGGTATTTCTCCTGAAAGCGCCGCAAAAGGGTTTCTTTACAGCCTTTCGAGCGGGGATATGCGATACCGTTCTGCGATATCCGGCCTTGTGTGGGCGCGTGCGCTTCCCGAGCATACGCTTGTCTCCAACGGCGCGGAGAAGACCGAGTGGCGCACTCCCGTCTGTGTGGTCTGCGGCTGTTCCCACGGCTTTGACGGCGCTGAGAGAGTGGACTGGAACAAATACGGGGTGTTCCGCTATCTGCCGCCGTCGCAGTACGGCAGGGAGCCCGATTACACCTGTGCGGAATATGTGCTAAACGATCTGCGTGAATTTGAAAAGCTGCCTGCAGTGGAGCCCTGTGAGGAAGACTATCGCATCCTGAACGGTATATTTGCCTGCGTGAAGGAAATGAAGCCCCACAATATGGATACCGCACTGCTGGCCGAGATACGCAGGCATAAATTTATCAATGCCACCGGAAACGCTATACATTGTATATTGGGGATACTCTCTGTCTGCGGGATACTCGAGGGTGCTGAGAACAAGGGCTTTCTTCACGGCTATGTGAATTTCACCGATCATGGCACGGGCAGGGACGGCCTGACATTTTATCCGCTCAATTACTGGCGCGGAAGAGATGGTGTGAATTATCAGGCCGTGGCTGAGATATTCGGCAGCTTCAGCGGTGATGCACTTTTGCCTGAAAAGGCCGTCATCCCCGAAGCAGAAGAAAAGGCAGCCGCTGAGGAGAAAAAGCCTGTTTCAAAAGCGGAGCAGTATTTTACAGACGGCGTATATACTGTAATGCTGACCGATGAGGAACGGCGGTATTTTGCGCTTGATCCTCTTAATGCTGAGTGGGAAACGGTCTCCATGTACAGCGTGACATATCTGCTCAAAAAGCGCACCGTTTTGTTTTATGAGGGCAATACGATCGTCAAGGTGATCTATGAGGAGCATTCCGTAAACGAGGACGGTTCATATAACCTGAGAAGCTACAATGAATTTGATACCCGCCTTGAAACGGATAACAGGACAATGCTGCTGCCGCTGACTTCAAGAGGAAGAGCAAAGCCTGTAACACCTACCAATGTCATGGCTGTCAAACCGTTCGGCTGCGATCTTAATATCTTTTTGAAGAAGGGTGAGAGCCGTATATCTGCGCGTAATCTCAGAAATAATCAGCAGATCGCTGTCGGCGAAAAAGAGCGTGTGAAAAATATCATGTCCGATGAAGATCTCCATGAGTTTATGGATTACTATATCTCCACATGTCCCGATGATTACTTCGAGCGTATCGCTGCGGTCAGGAATATGGAGCATCAGACGGTGAAATTCAGAGCGGGTGATATTTTCCGCTGTCAGGTAGACAGGCAGCATTACGCCTACGGGCTGATACTCGGCAAAACACGCGAGATAGAAAAATGGGACGAGCTCCCGAAGGAGCACAGCCTGCGGAATGTTATGATGCAGCCTGTCATTCTGAGGATGTACGATCTTGTGACGACTGACAAGGATATGACTGCAGAGACACTTTCAGGCATGGCACTGCGTTCGCCGGAGATCTGTTCTGACTGTGATATATTCTGGGGCACACATAAGATAGTTTCACACAAAGAGCTTGTCCCCGATGATATCCAGTTTCAGCTGCATCTTGCAAGGCAGGGAAAAAGGAGCGAACACTTTACGCTGTTTACCGCGGAAACATTTGTAAAAATGTCCCCGAAGGAACCGAAGCCGAAGATGAAGGAGCCCAGAGCGCTGTATGTGGAGTGGGGCTTTGCTTCATTTGAGATACCGTGGGCGGATGTTCCCGATAATATACGGAAGCTGCTTGACGAAGGCGCATATTTTAACGGCGGTGTGGCGCTGTCCATCAGAGGTGATCTCTGCGGGAAAGGTCTTTCGGAAATATTGAAGGACAGACCTCGGCACCTGATACAGTATGATCTGCTGCTTCCTGAAAATCATGAAAAATTCGGTATGGTCATGAACTTTCTCGGCCTGAATGAAAATGCATCGCTCGATGATTTTGCGGCAAAATTCGGCGGCATCACAAGGCAGGAATACATTGAACTGGTAAACAAGCGCTGCAAATAAAACAGAAATGCCTTCCCCGCCGCATTAGGGGAAGGCATTTATATTATAAAGCAAACAAATCAATCCAGCTCCAGATCATCAAAATCATTCAATGCACTATCAAGAGAGTTTACGGTATCTTCAAGGTAGCTGAGGGCATCCCGCAGCTTATCTGAAATATTGTCCAGTGTTTTATAGTCTTCCTGCTCTGCATTCTCTTTCCGATCGTTGAGCCTTTTCAGCTCATTAAAAAAATCTAATGCATTTTCCAGAGTGCTTACGACATCTTCGAGATTGCTGAGGGCATCCTGCAAATTATCGGATATACTGTCCAGTGCATAATATTCATCCTGTGCCTGAATTGCCTCATCCTCACGGTTGTTCATTATGTACAGATCATCCGCATATTCTTCCTGATCGTCCCTGATAGAATCGATGCTGTAGCAAAGGTCATCCTCCAGATGATCACACAGACCGGACAGCGTTGTTTTGAGTTTATCTATATCGTTGTACAACTTTTGGGTACTGGAGCGTAATGAACCTTTCATAAAAGCACCTCCCATGGTAGCTGTTGGTATCTTGTGCCGTTTACTGATCACTTATGATATTTCAGCTTTGAGACCTGCTGCATCGCCGCATTTTCGGCAATCACCACGGTGTTTATATACCTGATAAGGTCATTCGGGATAAATTTCCCGAATGAGTCCCACACATTTTTATCGTCCGAAAGGCGTTCGAGTATCGTGGCTTCAAGAATATTCACCACAGCCTCATCGCCGTTTAGCTGCATATCTGCGATAAATGAGCAGTACCTAGAAATAAGAGCCCTGTCGCCTTTTGTGCTCAGCAGACTGATCAGCGGCTCGCTGATCTCGGCGGCAAAAAAGATATGCCCGAGCAGTTCGTTATGATCGGCATAATGCCTGTCAAGAGCCTGCTTTTTTTCAGGGAAAAGCATCACGAGCTTTTCCGCAAATTCTTCCACTGATAGTTTCATAGCTTCTGTCACCTGTTTTCGTTGCACTCAGGGCAGTGTAAATGATATGATAAAGCTGTTTGGCACTGCGGTGTCATTTTCTCTTGTAATATTTCTTCCATTCGTTGATTATCTTACCTGTCTCATCCTCGCGGTAGTCGGGATGAAGACTTGTCAGCTCCGAACGCACCGCTTCGTTTTCGTCCTGACTCGGCACATACCGCCAGTCGGAGATGAACCAGCTTTCGTACAGCCTTCTGTACCAGCCCTGCTTGCCGGGTATGTCCCTGCATCGTCTTACGGCGCGGTTGGCGATAGTCTTCTGTCGCCAGCGCTTTTTTATCCGCTTCTGTCTGTCTCTGGCCACTGCGAATTTCCGGTAGCTTCTGCTCATTTTCCGTCCCCTTTTCATGTATGAGATGATATCGGTCTACATCATGGATATCCTTCTGAATACCTGCTCCCTTTTTTCGGCTGCACCGTCAAAATGCGGCCATGCATCGATACCGTCTCCGTTTTTCCTCGGGATAATGTGGATGTGAAAATGAGGAACGGATTGTCCTGCGCTTTCACCGCTGGCATTGAGAAGATTGACACCGCTGTACCCGCAGTCGTTGGTCAGATGGAGCGATATCTTTTTTACTGCCTTCATAAGCGCTGTCAGGGCTTCTTCGCTGCAGTC
>CAMHMM010000145.1 GCA_946186215.1 uncultured Ruminococcus sp.
CCTGCTATTGCCAATGTGTTACCCGCATCAAGCTTTCTGACAGGCGCAAACAGGCTCCTTTTCATCAGCATATCAGGCGGAGCGGTCTTTCTCATTGTAGGGCACATGAAGCATTCAACAAAGTCGATATCCGGAAAGCGCCGCGAAAGCTCATCTGTGAGTATTCCTGTGCGGCAGCCGGCGAATTTGTGCATACAGCTGAAATATACAAGCACACACGGCGGACGCGGGGACAGCTTTTCTATTATATGCGAAACACCCTCCAGTACGCGATCCTCTATTTCACCGTTCCACATATCCTGTTCCCGCAGAGCCACCCATGAAAGCCTGTCCATCGCATCCATTTCAGCGGCGGTGAGCACGACTCCCCTGAGACAGCCCTGCGAGCACACATATATCTGGTGTGCCTGCGGGATGAGCATACCCGTATGGACGATATTCCATGTGCCTCTGTCAGGCGGATCAAATTTCAGCCCCTCATGGAAGGGCAACGGAAAATCCGCATTACAGAGCATTACATTCATCATACAGTATCTCCCGCCTTGAAAAAGATCTCCGTGCTGTGCCCGAGTATGCCCCTCATATGAGCGATGGCAACGCCATAATTCGTAAATGGTATACCACAGGCAGCAGCCGACTTCATCCTGAACATACATCCTCCGCAGTGGATAACAAGCTTATATCCGCTGAGATCATCCGGAAAGCTTGTTCCAGATGTATTTTCTGTAACAAGCTCTCTGCCAGTATATTCTCTGAGCAGGCGCGGCAGCTTCACAGCGCCAATGTCGCCGCACTGTCTGTGATGTGTGCAGCCCTCGCTGATAAGCACCCTGTCACCGTCACAAAGGCCGTCTATCGCATGAGCGCCCTGCAGTGCCACATCAAGAAAGCCCTTGTAACGCGCCATGATAATGGAAAAGGATGTAAGCGGGATATCACAGGGAAGTATGGCATTAACCCTGCCAAACACCTGACTGTCAGTTATGACAAGATCGGGGCGCATTTTACCAAGCAACGCTTCAAGCTCCGTATCTCTGGTCGTAACAGCATATGCGCCGCTTTCAAGGATATCCCTTATTACCTGCTGTTGTGGCAGTATGAGCCTGCCCTTTGGTGCCGATTCATCTATTGGTATGACAAGAACAATGAGCTGCCCCGGCAGGATAAGATCACCCACGAGCCTTTTTTCCCCGCTCTGAGGCAGGAATCTCCCGAGCCGCTCTTTCAGTGCATCGATATTTATCCGCTGCATCGCACTTACATAGACAGTATTGTCCGGTATGCTCCCGGGTATTCCGTTCAGGTCGCATTTATTTTTCACGATAAGATACGGGATATCCCTTTCCCTAAAAAGAGCGATAAGCTCTTTTTCCGTATCTGTCTCTTCGCTATGACAGCTTACCAGCACGGCAATGTCAGTTTTTTCAAGTATCTGTCTTGTCCTTTTTACGCGAAGCTCCCCGAGCGCCCCATCATCATCAAACCCGGGGGTGTCGGTTATCAGCACCGCTCCCAGCGGAAGTATCTCCATCGCCTTTGAAACAGGATCGGTGGTAGTGCCTGCAATATCGGAAACGACGGATATTTCCTGCCCCGTTATCGCATTGCAGAGAGAGGATTTGCCCGAATTTCTCGCACCGAAAAAGGATATCCTTACCCTCTCTCCCGACGGAGTTTCATTCATGCTCATGTGATCACCTATTATTTTGCCGCAGCACTTCAGGATAACACTTGAAGATACTGCGGCAGCTTTTTACTTTTTCAGCAGCTTTGAAAACTCAAGTGCCTTGCCGACATCACCATCGACCTTCAGCTTTCCCGTTGTAAATGCAAGCACGGGATCAAGCTTTCCTGCAATGAGCTTATTGAAATCATCCATTGAGAGTGTGATGCCGCAGCTGCGGTCATTGTATTCATAGGGTTCAACGCTTACAACACCGTTTTTGACCTCAACATATAAAACGCCGCCGTTTTCACCTGTAAAATTGACCTGAACTGCAAGAAAATCAACTCCGGATGCATCCACCTTAGCAGCTGCAGCGCGTGTTGCCGCAAGAATCTCTTCAAATTTCATGTTAACCCTCCTGTAATTACTTTACCTCTGCGATTACCTCGACCTCTGCCAGAACGCCCTTGGGAAGCTTTGATACCTCAACACAGGAGCGAGCGGGCTTGCTTGTGAAATATCTTCCGTAGACCTCGTTGAACTTTCCGAAATCGTCCATGCTGTCCAGGAAGCAGGTAGTCTTTACAACATTGTCAAATGTAAGGCCAGCGGCTTTCAGTACCTCGCCCAGATTTTTGCATATCTGCTCGGTCTGTGCTTCGATACCCACTGCATCGACGCTTCCTGTTGCGGGATCAATCGCTATCTGTCCCGAGGTGAACACAAAGTTGCCTGAGCGTACAGCCTGTGAATAGGGGCCTATCGCATCGGGTGCATTTTTGGTGTAGATGATCTCTGCCATTATAATCTTCTCCTTTTGTCACTTTATATATACAAGCTTGAAGCCCGCATCTGTCAATGCGCTGCGCACCTGCTTGATATGCTCGTGGTTTCGTGTTTCAAGAATGATTCTCAGATAGCAGCCGTTGATATCGCTGCCCTCGTTTGCCCTCTCATGATGGATGGAGATAACATTTGCGCCGAGCTTTGCGATTATCTCGGAAACGCCGAGAAGCTGTCCCGGCTTGTCGATAAGCTCGATCTTCAGCAGGCAGTTCCTGCCGGATGTGATAAGGCCTCTCTCGATCACTCTGTTGAGTATTGTAACATCGATATTTCCGCCCGAAACGAGACAAAGCACCTTTTTGCCCTTTATCTCGGGTATCTTGTCAAACATGACTGCAGCCACCGGAACGGCACCTGCACCTTCTGCGATGAGCTTCTGCTGCTCCATCATGGCAAGTATCGCAGAGGATATCTCATCATCGGAAACAGTGACTATACCATCCACATATTCGTTGATAAGGCTGAATGTGTGCTCTCCGGGCTCCATTACCTTGATGCCGTCGGCAATGGTGGAAACAGAGTCAAGGCGCTCTATCTTTCCGTGCTTTACGGAATTTACCATAGAGGGCGCACCCTCAGCCTGCACTCCGTAGACCTTTACGGCGGGATTTAGCTTTTTGATCGTAAATGCCACACCGGAGATAAGGCCGCCGCCGCCGATAGGCACGATAACTGCATCCACATCGGGCATATCGCTGAGCATTTCAAGGCCGATAGTCCCCTGCCCCGCAATAACATATTCATCATCAAAGGGATGGATAAAGGTATAGCCCTTTTCATCCCTGAGACGGATAGCCTCTGCATAGGCATCGTCATACACACCGTCTACCAGACAGATATCCGCGCCGTAGGACTTGGTAGCCTCCACCTTTGAGATAGGTGCGGAATCGGGCAGGCATATAAGAGACTTTATCCCCGCCTTTGCTGCCGCAAGCGCAACGCCCTGCGCATGGTTTCCTGCGGAACAGGCGATAACACCGCGCTTTTTCTCCTCCTCGGAAAGCTGGGATATCTTGTAATACGCACCTCTTACCTTGAATGAACCCGTGATCTGGAGATTTTCGGGCTTGAGGTAAACATCACAATTTTCGGAAAGCTTCGGCGCATGAATTATATCTGTGTGCCTCAGTACCTCGCGCAGCTTATAGGATGCGCTGTAAACCATATCAAGTGTCAGCATGATCATACTTCCTTTCATAAAGTCGCACACTCAGACGGCTAAACGCCGTATTTACCAATTTGCTTGTGCAAACAATATTATTTTTCTGATGTGAAAGCTTATTAAGACAAAGACTGCCAAGGCTTAAAGCGCCCTTTAAACCATATCACATGGCAGAATAGCTTTCGCTTCATGTTCTGTATTTTTAATAAAATTTTTAATATAAAAAGGCTCACCTCTGTAAAAGAGATGAGCCTTAAACCCACGGTACCACTCTTATTGCTCCGCAAAGACGAAGCCGCTCCGCTGACTGCGATGCAGTCATTCTCTGTAACGGGAGAACCCGTCTCTGCCTGATGAAACAGCATTCAGCAGAGATGCTCGGGGGTGATCCGGATGCACGGCCGGCAGCCTGTTCTCAGCTCGTCAGGCTCTCTGTATGCCGCTTGATGTGTATCCCGTCCCCGTCAGTGCATTATATTATACAGTTATAAGATCCTTTATTTTTTCAAATTTCTTTTCGCCGATGCCCTTTACCTCCATTATCTCATCAATGGACTGAAAAGGCGCTATGCTTCTGTATTCGATTATTGCAGCCGCAGTCTTTTCACCGATACCCGGCAGCTCGCAAAGCTTTGCTGCATCTGCAGTATTTATGTTGATAAGCTCCGCAGAAGGCTGTACAGGGGCCGGAGTTGTCACTGTGATGCTCTCCGAGGCCTCGGTCCCGACTGTTTCAGGCGGTATCTCAGACGAGATCTCCGTCTCTGTTTTTATCGCTTCTGTCGGCTGTGCAGTCAGCTCCGATGATACCAAAGCTGCCTGCTCCGTATCACTTTCCGTGACCGCCGCCGTGACGATATATGTCGTCGTCTCCACAGGTACATCATCGATAAACACCGGAACAGCTCTTTCTATGATGCTTTCTTCCGTCACATAGGCTGTGTCGGGAATACCGGTCTCCGGCGGAAGTATCTCCACGCCTGTGATCACAACGCCATCATCTATCTCTACCGAGATATTGCGCTCCGAATTTATTTTCGCGCTTACAAATGCGATCATAAAAGCCGCTGCAGCAAGCACTGCCGAAATATACAACGGCAGGCTGTCCCTTTTCATCAGTGCTTTTCTACCTCACGCATCAACTTGTGGATAGCCTCGATCCTCTCAACGCTCTGGCCGAGCATCCTTGAAATATCCTGAGAATTGGCATTGATCTCATGAACACAGGCAGAAATGACCTTGATGCTCGATTCAATCTTGTCCGCAGAAGCCTTGGATGTATCTGCAAGAGTACGCACTTCCTGAGCGATAACGCCGAAGCCCTTGCCGCTTTCCTTGGCTCTTGAAGCCTCAATTGATGCGTTGAAGCCCAGTATTCTGGTATTCATCGCAATATCCTGTATTATCTTGACAGTCTCATTGGTAGCCTTTACCTCTGCAAGGCATTTAGCAGCCATTTCAGAAAGCTTGTCCACAGCAGACACTGTTTCTCTTGCTGTTGCATAATTCTGGGCAGACAGATCGGTTATACCCGTAGGTATCTCCTTTTTGCCCTCAAACGAAAAGCTGTCGCCCTGAGCACCACCGCGGCGGCGAAGGAAGCTTGCCACAAGGCTCTGCAGGAAAGATGCACCTGTCACCAGTCTGTCCTTGCCTGCATAGGGCACCTTCTCAAGAAGCTCAGTTACTTCGCTTTCGGCAGCATCGAACTCATGAGCAAGCTTTGCTACCATATTCTTGTCGGGCTTTGATGTAAGCACCTCACCGCCCACAAAATAGCCCTCTGCCCTGCCCTCTACCATAATAGGAGCAACGAACTC
>CAMHMM010000146.1 GCA_946186215.1 uncultured Ruminococcus sp.
GCTTGCGATACTCGGCGAGCTCCATCCCGAAACACTTGCTGCCTATGAGATCGGTACAAAGGCATATGCGGCAAAGTTCAATATCCCCGAGCTGTTTGCGGCATCTGCGGAAAAGGTATACAAGCCTCTTCCCAAGTTCCCCGCCACCACAAGAGACCTTGCTGTGGTATGCGATGATGATATCCCCGTTGCAGAGCTTGAAAAAGCTATTTCCGAGGGTATCGGCAAGATACTCGAGACCATAAAGCTTTTCGATGTTTACAAGGGAGAGCAGATCGAGAAGGGCAAGAAGTCTGTTGCGTTCAGCATCTCCATGCGTTCACATGAGGGCACCCTCACGGATGATCAGGCCGATTCTGCAATGAAGAAGGCACTGAAAAAGCTCAACGATATGGGCGCTTCCATAAGAGGCTGATTAAGTAAACGATCTGACACAATAAGGAAAACACGAGCCATAGTTGCCGGCTAAGCGCCGGATACTATGGCTCATGTAATATCTGTTATGTAAGGAGAATACAGAAAATGAGTTCTCTTTTTCGGTCAACGCTGAATACAAGAGTGCTGCCTGTGGGCGGGATGCGCTATATCAGGAGTGACCTTCCGCGGAAGCTCACCGATGATGAAGTGCGGTGGCTGCTTGATAATAATGTTACGACCATTGTTGATCTGCGCGAAGAGAAGGAATATACCGCAAAGCCCTGCCGTCTTGAGAATGAAAAGGACTTTGTCTACTATCATATGCCGGTTACGGGCGGCGGTGATGTGCCGTGCAGTCCCGAAGCGGTCGCCGATTCGTATATCGGCATGATAGATAAGCAGATGGACAGGATAATTGACACGATCATGAGCGCCAGCAGCAATGTAATGTACTTCTGCAATGCGGGAAAGGATCGCACAGGCGTTGTCTCTGCGATAATACTCAGACGGTTAGGCTTTGAGGACAAAGTGATCATTGATGATTATATGAAAACAAAGGATAACATGATTGATGTCCTCACCGCATATGTCAGGGAGCATCCCGAAGTGGATATCAACACTATCGTTCCAAATGAGGAAAATATCAGAAGGGTTCTGGAGAAAATATAACAGCAAAGAATAAAACGGGCTTCATGAGAGATCTCATGAAGCCCGCCGTGTTTGTTTAACTTATCAGTTGAACTTTCTTGCGTAGTCGGGGAGAAGCTTGGGAGATACGATATCTGTATCTATTCCAGCCTCGTGGCGCTTGCTCTCAAAATCATTTACATGAGAGAGTGTGAGCTTGCCGACTGTTACGCTCTTGAACTTGGCTGCAACGCTCTTGCCTGCATTTCTGCCGAATACGATAACATCGAGGAGAGAGTTGCCCATAAGTCTGTTTCTGCCGTGGATACCGCCGACAGCCTCACCTGCAACATAGAGGTTCTCAACGCCGCTCATGCCGTCGGGAGTGATGTCGATGCCGCCGTTCTGATAATGGAGTGTGGGATATACGAGGATGGGCTCCTTGCGGATATCGATGCCGTACTCCATGAACATTCTCAGCATAGCGGGGATGCGCTTCTCGATAGTGCCCTCACCGTTCTTGATCTCGATGATGGGAGTGTCGAGCCATACGCCCTCTCCGTCGCCGGTCTTTATTCCCTTCTTGCGATCCTTGCACTCTCTGATGATGGAGGATGCACAGATATCACGAGTCTCCAGCGGATGCATGAATACTTCGCCGTCAACATTTACAAGCTTTGCGCCCAGAGAACGGACCTTCTCGGTAACGAGTGCGCCGAAGATCTGCTCGGGGAATGCTGCGCCTGTGGGATGATACTGGAGAGAATCAGCGTAAAGGAGCTTTGCGCCTGCTCTGTATGCGAGAACAAGGCCGTCAGCTGTTGCACCGTAGTGGTTGGAGGTGGGGAAGCCCTGATAATGAAGTCTTCCTGCGCCGCCTGTTGCGATTATAACAGTCTTTGCGCGTGCGACCATGAGCTCGCCGGTCTCCATATTCATGAGAACTGCGCCTGCTGCTGCGCCCTTGTCATCCTTGATGATCTCGATAGCGGCTGTGAAGTCGATAACGGGGATCTGGCGGTTGAGTACCTCGTCGCGGAGAGTCTTCATGATCTCAGCGCCGGAGTAGTCCTTGCAGGCATGCATTCTCTTTCTGGATGTTCCGCCGCCGTGAGTTGTTACCATAGTGCCGTCGGGCATCTTGTCGAACTCAACGCCGAGCTCATTGAGCCATTTGATAGCATCGGGAGCTTCGGTAACGAGCTTTGCAACGAGCTCGTGCTTGCCCTTGAAGTGACCGCCGCCGTATGCGTCGATGTAGTGGATAGCAGGGGAGTCATTGGGCTTGTCTGCTGCCTGGATGCCGCCCTCAGCCATCATTGTGTTTGCATCACCGATACGCAGCTTTGTAACGATCATTACATTAGCGCCGCCGTTGTGAGCCTCGATAGCTGCGGAAGAGCCTGCTCCGCCGCCGCCGATGATGAGTACATCCACATCATACTTTGGATGCTCAAGATCAATATCAGCGGGATTGATCCTGCTCTTGCCCTGAAGAAGGTCAGCAAGCTGGTGAGGTACCTTTTCACCCTTGTTGGGGCCTATCTTCAGCAGCTCGAACTCGCTCTCTATATAGTCGGGATGATAGGTCATCAGGACCTCATCCTTCTGCTCTGCTGTCATTCTTACAGGCTCAAATGCTGCATTTGCCTGACGATTGGCTTCAACCTTTTTGAGAGACTCACGCATCTGGTCTGTAGTGTAAGCTTCGTACATCTTAAATTCCTCCCCTTACTGCTCAATGTCTCTGTTGTTGTAGCGTTCCTTGAGCTGATCGTCGGACTCTGCCATAAGAGTATCGAGGAACTCCTTGAAATCGCCGTTGTGTATCTCTTTTACCCTGTCCTCAAGATGCTGAGTCTTGGGCATGAGGTACTTGCCGTTGATACGCCTTGCAAGCATACCTACCTGAGGATGGGAGATGCCTGCAGGACATCTTGAAGAGCATACGCCGCACATTACGCAGTCGAAGGACTCATCTGCGCACTTTGCGAAATCGCCTCTCTGAGCGTAAGCGATGTACTGCATAACATTGAGCTTCTGAGTACAAGCCTTTGTGCAGGCATTACAGCCTACGCAGGCATATATCTCAGGATAAAGCTGCATCATTACCTGCTGGTTGGTAGGAATGTTGTTTATATCGTAGACCTGCTTGATAAGAGGGAAGAAGGGCAGTGTTGCGATATACATATTGTCCTGTACCTGTGTCTGGCAGGCAAGGCAGGTCATGAGCTCCTGCTTGCCCTTGATCCTGTAGATCGTAGCACAGGCACCGCAGAAACCGTTGCGGCAGCCGCAGCCTCTTACAAGCTTGTAGCCCGCATATTCCATAGCCTTCATTATCGTAAGGCTTGCAGGAACGGAGTACTGCTTGCCGAACAGAAATATATTAACCATGTTTTCCATTATATCCACTCCTCAATCAATACTCGTTAGGAAGCTCGCTCAGCTGGTCAAAGCTGAATACGGGGCCGTCCTTGCAGACATACTTGTTGCCGATGTTGCATCTTCCGCACTTGCCTATGGCGCACTTCATGCGAAGCTCCATTGTGGTAAATACATTAGTATCCACAAAGCCCAGCTCCTTAAGGCCTGCAAGTGTGAATTTGATCATGATCGGAGGTCCGCACATAACAACGGTCTTGTCCGTTGAAGGTGTAAGCTCCTTTACATAGTTGGGGATAAATCCCACATGACCGTCCCAGCCTTCCTGTTCGCGGTCGATGGTGAGGTTTACCTCTGTATCGGGGCAGCTCATCCATTCATCGAGTATTTCCTGATAATCTACAAGATCTTCCTTGGAACGGGAACCGTATACGATCTGGACAGAGCCGTAATTCTCTCTCTTGTCCCTTACATAGTTGATAACGGAACGAAGAGGTGCAAGGCCGATACCGCCTGCGATAAAGAGAAGATCCTTGCCCTTGAAGGTGGTCTCAACGGGAAATCCGTTTCCGTAGGGGCCTCTTACGGTGATCTGCTGTCCTACATCCATAGCGTGGAGCCATGTTGTGAGAGTACCGCATTTCTTAATGGAAAACTCCATAAATTCGGTGTTGGTGGGTGAGGATGTTATAGAGAACATACCCTCGCCTACGCCCGGCACGGAGACCATTGCGCACTGACCGGGAATATGCTCAAAAAGCTTCTTGCCGTCGGTGCCTACTACTCTGAAGGTCTTAACATCGGGAGTGTCCTGCCGTATGTCCGTAACCACGCCGATCTTGGGAATCAATGTTTCGTTGTGCATAGGTTTATTCCTCCCCGAAGGCCTTGATGACCTTGACAATATTCATTGAGATCGGACATCTCGACAGGCAGCGGCCGCAGCCTACGCAGCCGAATTCGCCGTTGTTGTTGTCGGGAAAATACACGAGCTTGTGCATGAATCTCTGTCTGAAGCGCTGCATCTGAGTGTTTCTCGAGTTTCCGTGTGCCATCTTTGTGAAGTCGGCATACATACAGGAATCCCATGTTCTGTAGCGCTTGATGCCGTGACCTGTGTCATAGTCCTTGATATCATAGCACTGGCAGGTGGGGCATACAAATGTACAAGTGCCGCAGGCGAGACACGCCTCGGAGAGCTTTTCCCATTTTTCGGAATTGAATATTTCAAGAAGAGTATTCCTTCTGAAATAATCAGTGGTAACATTTGCGAAGGGAAGCTTTTCTGCTATCGCCTTGATCTGTGCCTTCTGTGTATCCACCTCGGCAGTGTCGCATTCCTCAAATAGTGCCTTGAAGGACTCGATGAATGCTGTGCCCTTGTTGGTGTTTGCAGAGATATAAAGGTAATTGTCGGTGATCCAGCAGGCTGCATCTCCCTCAGGCTGAGCAGGATCTATACCGAAAGCATTGCAGAAGCAGTTTTCCTCGGGAGCAGTGCAGGCAAGGGTGAGAACAGTTCCGTGCTCTCTTCTTGTTGCATAATAGCTGTCTATGGGATCGGCAAGGAAAACCTTGTCAAGTATCGTAAAGCTTCTTGCATCGCAGGCACGAACGCCGAATACCACGAAATCCTCGCTTTCGGCACGGTTGTCGATTACCTCAAATTCCATGTCGTGCTTCTTGAAGTCGCACAGATTGGTGGTCTGAGGGAAGAAGAAGCCCTTTGCGCTCCTTACGGTATTGAGCTGGGAAGAAAGCTTCTTGCCGTCCTCCCACTTTTCATAGGATGCTCTGCCGTCCTTGCCGTCAACGGGCATATACAGCGTTTCTTTCTCTGCTACCTTGGCAAAGAAGCTGTCAAGCTCACTTACAGGAAGTCTGAACATTATTCATTACCTCCTCTTGTATAAACTATGCCCGGCTCGCAGTCATCGAATGTATATGCGTTGAGCGGTGCTCTCGTCTCGGTATCCTCACCGGCCTGGAATTCGCCGTAGAATTCGTTGATATCCTTGATATACTTGCGGTTGATAAGGTGCAGG
>CAMHMM010000147.1 GCA_946186215.1 uncultured Ruminococcus sp.
CCTCGCCCTTTCGCAGCTTGATATCTGTGAACACAATACCACATATCTCGGAAACCAGCTTGAATGTGAATTCGGCGGGGACAGATGCTTCGGGGTACTGGCCAATATGGATTTCATCCTGATATGTACATACGGCGAAAACGGCTCTGATCCGGAGCTTGTGATATATAAAAAGCGATAAAATGTCCGGTTACAGCATAAACGCAGCTTACATCAAAGTGAGCTGCGTTAGCTGTATCTGATTAAAAGAGAGTACGGGTAACTGCGGGCTTTGCCGCCTTGCCGACTAATATGTGATCTATGCAGTAATGAAAGCTCCGAGCCACAAATGAATGATTCCGCACAAAACAGAGTACGGGTAGCTGTCGGTCTTGCCGACCGATCTTAGTGTAAAATAATAGCAGGCATAAAAGTTCCGAGCTCCAAATGAAGGATTTCACACAATTTTACATACGGGTAACTGCGGGCTTTGCCCGACCGATGTTTTTTCTTGACATTTTGTCTATAATATGCTAAAATGTTAATCGTAAATTCATTGCGCGAAGAGGTGTTATAATGAATAAAAGAGCGCTCATCGCCGTGGTACTGATATCTGTTCTTACAGCAGGCTGCGGCACAAAAGCACCCGAAACGGTAACAACCGCAGCAACAGAGGCAGTAACGGACGCTGTTGCCGAATCTACTCAAACTACAACACAGACAGAGACCACCACTGCTGCTGAAACGACAGCAACCACCGAACCGGATAAGCAGATCAGCACAGAAGACATCGTCTACCTGAAAAGGCCGACATTGCTTGAAAGCTATTCAAGCAGCGAGATCACGGTCGAGCCTAAGGTAACATATCAGGAGGCTAAAGCCGATCTTTCCAATGTGTATTTCGGCAATCACTGGCTCAATGACGAAGAAAAGGAACTGCTCGCCAAAAACGGTTTTTATCTTTCCTCTGATGTTTTCAGCTACGATCCGAGAGAATTTTTCGGCACCTATGAGATGAACCGCTATAACGAGCGTGCAAGCTATGTTACAGTCGATTCCATGATGCACACATATCACCTGTATTTCTCTCACCTGCTCAAAAAAGTGGAGCAGGAGCATCTTGTGAACGATATGCTTGATGTATCAAAAGCAATGCTTGACAAAGCGCAGTCGCAGTATGATAAGCTGGCCGGCACAGAATGGGAAAAGGCTGCTAAAACCGAGCTCGCATTCTTTACTGTCGGTGCATCGCTTATCGATCCTGCAGCCGCCGTTCCTAAGGCAGTAAAGGACGAGGTTGCTGCAGAGCTTGATCTTATATCAAAGCAGGATGGAATTTACTCCTCAAATATTTTTGAGGATAAGATGGAGGACTATTCCCAGTACAAGCCCCGCGGATATTATGACTCATCCGAAGATCTTCAGAAATATTTCCGTGCTATGATGTGGTACGGAAGGATGGGCTTCAGATCAGATGATGAAACTGCAAACCGCGCAGCACTGCTTATTACTCTCGCACTTGACGGGGATACGCTCAGCCGGTGGGAAAAGGTGTATTCGGTAACATCCTTCTTTGCCGGGGAATCTGATGATCTCGGCTATTATGAGCTGCGTCCTCTTATAGATGCTGTTTACGGTGAAAACATCACCGAAGCAGACCTTATCGGGAAAAACGAGCTCTGGGAAAAGTATCACGCTCTCTGTGCCGAGCTCCCCTCCCCTGCAATCAATTCCGTTCCTGTGTATATTTTTGAATCCGATGAGGAACAGAAGGCAGCACAGAAGGGCTATCGCTTTATGGGACAGCGCTTTTCCATAGACGAAGCTGTATTTACTCAGCTGGTGTACAGGCAGGTCAAGGCACGGGATGAAAATGATCCCTCTACCCGCAGAATGCTCCCTGATACACTCGATATCGCTGCTGCATTCGGTTCGGATACTGCGATGAAGATACTCGAGGATGAGGGCAAGACTGATTACCCCAACTTTGATGAACAGATGGAAAAAGTCCGCCTCATGATGAGTGAAATGCCTCAGTCTTCCTGGACGGCAAACCTCTATTCAGCGTGGATATATACCATCATGCCCATGACACAGGAAAAGGATGAAGCATATCCCCCCGTTACACGCACTGAAGGCTGGAAACGCAGGGCTCTCATGTCCTTCGCGGGCAGCTATGCCGAGCTGAAGCATGACACAATACTTTATTCCAAGCAGATCATGGCCGAAATGGGCGGCGGCGGAGAGTGGGATCCCCCCGATGACAGAGGCTATGTTGAAGCAGAGCCTGTCGTTTTCGCACGCCTTGAAGCGCTGATCAATGCCACCAAGCAGGGCCTTGACGGCTACGGTATGCTCGCAGACTCCGATAAAGAGGATCTGGAGATACTCGGTCAGCTTGCAGGAAAGCTGAAAACCATCTCCGAAAAGGAACTCAACGGTGAACTTCCCACGGATGAAGAATTCGATCTTATCAGATCCTACGGCGGCCAGCTCGAGCATTTCTGGCAGAAGGTGATGGATTCTGAGTATCCCGATGAAGAGTATCACTCAACTCAGGAGCATCCTGCCGCAGTGATCGCTGATATAGCCACCGATCCCGACAACGGAAAATGTCTTGAGGTCGGCATCGGCAATCCACTTGATATAGTTGTTCTTGTAGAAGTAGACGGGGTTTTAAAGGTAGCCTCGGGCACAACATTCTCATTCTATCAGTTCGAGCAGCCTATCGAAGACAGGCTCACAGACTCCGAATGGAGACAGAAGCTCGGAATTGAAGTAACCGGCGAAGGAGTGTACGACAAGGATAATAGCATAACCTACCCCGAATGGTATTCGGATTATCTCTATGAATACAAATACACGGAAAGCAGCTATTGACCGACATATCAGGCTGATAACAGCCGCCGCTGTACTTTGTGTGTGCAGCGGCGGCGCTATGACACACAGGCAGGCTCTGATCAAGGATCTGCCCCCGTGGGTACATCTGAACAAGACCGATGTGCAATACTGCATTCACACAGAAAGAACTGATGAAACTGCACGATTTCTCCTGAAAAACGGCTCTCTTAGCGTAACATCCGATAACGGCCTGTATATATCGGATCCCGAATGGATCGTTGCTGATCTTTTAATATTTGACATTGACCGTGATAAGAACGACGAGGTCATTCTCCATGTGTGGAAAAAGGGAAGCTACGGCGAATTTCACCCGTTCTGGGAGGATGAGGAACAGGATCCCACTTTTTCAGAACACCTTTTCATCTACGACTGGGACACAGAATATGAGCGCCGCCTGCGCCCTGTCTGGATGTCATCCGCAATGCCTGTAAAAGGAAAATACATCTGTGCGGATGAAGACGGCATTCTCCACATAACAGCACCCGACCAAAGCGAAACAATGTGGCGCTGGGGAAGCTGGGGACTCATGCTTACCGAATAAAAAATCTCTTTCCCCGATCTTACGAGGAAAGAGAATTTTTTTACTTGTATAACCCGGTGCTGAAATATCTGTCGCCTCTGTCAGGGAATACGGTTACGATATTCCCCTTTGCACCGCTCCTGATAAGCTTAAGAGATGCAGCAAGAGCCGCGCCTGAGGATGAACCTGCAAAGATGCCTTCACGAGCCGCAAGGAGCCTTACATGGCTGAATGCTTCATCGTCAGTGACCTTTATAACGCTGTCGATAAGGGACATATCCATCGTGTCGGCGATGAAATCATTTCCTATGCCCTCGATATTGTAGTCGTGATGCTCGCCGCCGCCCATCGTGCTGCCCTCGGGATCGGCAAGAACGCCATTTACAGTCGGCTTTTTCTCCTTGATATATCTGAGTATGCCGCTTACTGTTCCGCCGCTTCCTGCGCCTGCAACGACATAGTCGATATCGCCTGAAAGATCCTCCCAGATCTCTCTGCCCGTGGTCTGATAATGCGCCAGCGGGTTGCAGGGAAGCTTGAACTGATCGAGAGTCACTGCTCCCTCTATCTCCTTTGTAAGCTCCTCTGCCTTTGCTTCTGCACCAAGCATACCATCCTCACGGGGCGTATTTATCACCTCTGCGCCCAAAGCGCGGAGAAGAGCCTGCTTTTCTGCAGAAAATTTTGTGGGTACGACAAATATCAGCCTGTAACCCCGTCCCAGTGCGGCAAATGCGATACCGAGACCTGTGTTTCCGGCAGTGCCGACTATTATCGTGCCGCCCTTTTTAAGCAGTCCCTTTTCCTCTGCATCATTTATCATATAAAGACCTGTTCTGTCCTTTACGCTTCCCGAAGGGTTCCAGAGCTCCAGCTTTGCATAAAGCTTCACGCCTTCGGGTATATCAAAATAATTGAGCCTTACCAGCGGTGTATTTCCGATAAGCTCGCGCATGGAATTATATAAACTCATTTTCTTGCCTCACTCACATTAATTGCATTGTCAAGATCAGCGATTATATCGTTGATATCCTCTATTCCGACCGAAAGGCGGATAAGTCCGTCGGTGATGCCCACCTTTTCCCTTATCTCCTTAGGAATTGAAGCGTGTGTCATGGTAGAAGGATGGCACACAAGGCTCTCCACACCGCCAAGACTCTCTGCGAGCATTACAAGCTGTAAGCTTTCAAAGAACACATTTATATCATGCCCCTCTGTAAGCTCAAAGGAGATCATTGCGCCGCCGTTTTTAGCCTGCTTGCTGTTTACCTCATAGCCGGGATCGCTTGTAAGTCCGGGATAATACACCTTTGATACTCCCTTGTGCGCCTGAAGGAATTCTGCGGCTCTGAGGGCATTTTCCGTGTGCCTGTCCATTCTTACGCTAAGCGTCTTTATTCCTCTGATAAGAAGGAAGGACTCAAAGGGTGAAAGCACGCCGCCTGTGGAATTCTGTATAAAGGCAAGCTTCTTTGCAAGATCATCTGTGGTAACTACTGCAAGACCTGCAACAAGATCGGAATGGCCGCCGAGATATTTTGTTGCGGAATGCACAACGATATCCGCTCCCAGCTTCAGGGGCTGCTGAAGATATGGTGTCATGAATGTGTTGTCAACGATCACAAGCAGTCCATGCTTATGGGAAATATCCGATATAGCCTTTATATCCGTCACGGTCATGAGAGGGTTTGCGGGGCTTTCAATGATAACTGCCTTAACATCCTCTGTTATGTCCTTCTCAAAGCTTTCCGGATCGGATGTATCGGAAATACGGTAGGTGATCCCGAAATGATCGAATACCTTGTCAAGCACTCTGAATGTACCGCCGTAAACATTGCTTGAAATAAGTATCCTGTCGCCGCTTTTGAAAAGGCTCAGGACTGCAGTGGTCGCAGCCATTCCGGAGCCGAAAGCAAAACCAGCCTTGCCGCCCTCCAGCTCGGCAATAAGTGCTTCAAGCGCCTCTCTTGTGGGGTTTCCTGTGCGGGTGTATTCATACCCGCGCATTTTGCCGAGACCATCCTGCTTATAGGTGGAGGTCTGG
>CAMHMM010000148.1 GCA_946186215.1 uncultured Ruminococcus sp.
CCGGACAGATCAATTCCATAATCAAGACCATAGACAGCATCGCATTTCAGACAAATATACTCGCGCTCAATGCCGCAGTTGAGGCGGCAAGAGCAGGAAATGCGGGCAAGGGCTTTGCGGTGGTCGCAGACGAAGTAAGAAACCTTGCATCCAAATCCGCAGAGGCCACAAAAGAAACAGCATTGCTCATAACAGCCACATCAGAGGCTGTTACAGAGGGAGTTCGCCTTGCAGGCGATGCGGCTGAACACATGAATGACATCACTCTTAAAACAAAGGAAACCAGCCGCCTTGTCGATGCGATCTCCAGCCAGTCTGTAAAGCAGACTGCGGATATAGATCAGATAAATAATGCGCTTGAAAGGATCTCGGGCGTTGTCGCACAGAATTCCGCGACTGCAGAGGAAACTGCCGCATCCTGCGAGGAGCTTACCAGCCAGTCAAAGGAGCTGCGCCGACAGATCAGGGTGCTCAAGGCCTGACAACCGCATCAATACGGAAATATGCCTGATATTCTGAGTAAACAATCCAAGTGTGTCTTTCCTGCCGAAAACAGGGAAGACACACAGAATCATTTGGGCAGGATTTCCGGAAGAAAAGGGAGAATAAGAAATGGATTTTCGTAAAATGCTTTCAGGCTGCGGCTACCAGACAGCAAAGACCCCCGCATCCGGGGACACACAGGCCTCCGAGACCGCTGCCGCAGGCGAGAAGCTGGCAGATGTGGAGGTGCTCAACTTCATCCCGCCCGAGAAGGGCGAAAAGATCGCCGTTATCAGCGTGCGCGACTATGGCGAGATCAAGATAAAACTCTTCCCCGATGCCGCACCCAAGGCAGTGGAAAACTTTGAAGGTCTCTGCAGCATGAACTACTATGACGAGCTCATCTTCCACCGCATAATCCCCAAGTTCATGATACAGGGCGGAGACCCGAGAGGAAACGGAACAGGCGGACAGAGTATGTGGGGCGGCGAATTTGACGGCGGCATCCCCGAGGGACTGTATCATTTCAGCGGCGCTGTTGCCTATGCCAACTCACGCGGCCCGTCTACAGACGGCTCCCAGTTCTATATAGTAAATACCGATCCGGGATATACTCACGGCGGCGATGTGGATAACTTCCCGCTCCCCGATAATGTAAAGGAGCTGTACAGAGAGCACGGCGGAACGCCCTCCCTCGACGGCAGTTACACTGTATTCGGTCAGGTATTTGAGGGCTACGACATCGTTCAGAAGATCGCACAGGTGGAGACCGATGACAACGACAAGCCTCTCACACAGGTAATGATGGACAGCATCAGAATAGTGGAATACGACGGATAACAGAGGTTTCGTATGTATATACTTGCATCAAATTCTCCCCGCAGACAAGAGCTTTTTGCCTATATCTCCGGGGATTTCACCGTGATCCCGTCTGATGCGCAGGAGATCGTGCCCGACGGCACCGCACCCGAGGATGTGCCCCTTGTCCTTTCAAAAATAAAGGCTGAGGCTGTCGCAGAAGATCACCCTGATGATACCGTGATCGGGGCAGATACCGTTGTTATCATCGACAACAGGATACTCGGCAAGCCCCGCGACAGTGTGGACGCTTTCAGGATGCTCAGGATGCTCTCCGGCAGGGAGCATAAGGTGATAACGGGCGTGACCGTTATACGCCGCTCGGCAAATATATGCCACAGCTTTTCCCAGACCTCGGTCGTGAAATTTTATGAGCTCTCCGACAAGGAGATCAACGAGTACATCGCAACAGGCGAGCCCTCCGACAAGGCAGGTGCCTACGGTATACAGGGTGCGGGCGGTATGCTCGCGGAGAGCATAAGCGGCGATTTCTTCAACATCGTGGGACTTCCCGCTGCAAGGCTCAAAAGAGAGCTTGCGGCACTTAAATGCTGAATCGGTGTTTTGCCTGATTCGACTATGAGCGGAGCGACATTATGAAAAATCTTTACAAGGTCATACCTCTCGCACTCATTGCCCTTACCGCCTGTGCAGATGCGGATGCGACAGTTGAAACTCCCCAAACAGTGAGTGGATCCACTGCAGTGTCCTCATCCTCAGAGGAGGCATCTGCTCAAAGAGAGATACCACTTATAGCGATAAACACAAAGGACAGCTCCGCTGGGAATGATTTTGTCGATCTTCCCATAGACAGCTATGTAGCCAATTCTATGGCATCGTGGACACCCGGCTTTGTTATCCCGCCCGCACCTTATTATGAGAAATGCACCGTGACCGTCACCGATACTGACGGCAGTGTGCTCACCGGTGACGCGGATGTAAAGGTGCGCGGCAACTGGACTACAAGCTACGAGAAAAAGCCCCTTAGAATAAAATTCGACAAAAAGCAGAAAATGCTGGGGCTCAATAATGACGGTGAATTCAAAAACTGGGTGCTCCTTGCGGAATATAAGGATCTTTCCATGCTCCGCGACAGAGCCGCACTGGATATCTCAAAGGAGATACTCGGCACCGACGGATATTATTCGGCTGATTCCCGCCTTGTCGAGGTAGAGATAAACGGCGATTACAGAGGCGTTTATCTGCTCACCGAGCAGCAGCAGACAGGCAAGGGGCGCGTAGATATCCCCGAGCCGGAAAAGGATTATACCGAGCCTGATATCGGATATTTTCTCGAATTTGACGGCTACTACGCAAACGAAGAACCGCTCAGGGGCTTTACCATCACCTATTCTGACAATGCACCGCTGCTCCCCTTTGACGGAAACGGCGGCAGCAGGCAGATAAAGCCACTGTGCCGTGATATAGCATCCGGCTTTACGATAAAAAGCGATATCAATTCACAGAAGCAGCATGACACGATCGAGTCCTACATAGAAAATGTGTACAGGATAATGTACGCCGCCGCATATGAGGACACAGCGCTTGCCATGACACCCGATTATTCGGATGTGACCGCAGCAGAGGGAATGACCCCCGAGGAAGCAGTAAAAGCCGTTGTTGATGTGCAGTCGCTTGCCGATATGTATATACTCTGCGAGCTTACCTGCGATGCGGATATTTACTGGTCATCCTTTTTCATGTCGGTGGATCTCAGCAGCAGCGGCAGCAAAAAGCTCACCTTTGAGGCTCCCTGGGACTTTGATTCCTCCATGGGCAACAAGGACAGATGTGTCTATGCAGACCAGTTCTATACGGCAAATATCGTGATGGATGTCAACGATGAATACGAGCTTATCAACCCCTGGCTGACAGTTCTTATGTATGAGGACTGGTTTCAGGATATCATCAGGGAAAAGTGGACGGCTGTCAGCGACAGCGGTGCTCCCGCGCGTACTGTTGAGATGATACTGAGTGAATCAGAGACACTGCACGACGCATTTGAGCGCAATTATAAGCGCTGGAACAATATGAAGGACAAATCCGTCATAATAAACGAGCTCAATCAATTTTCCGGAGGCGTGAACAGCCAGCAGGAAGCTGCAGATCAGCTTGCCGGATGGCTCTCAGACCGAATTGAATTCATGGACAGCAAATGGAAATGACAACGGCTTGAACAAGCTTATGCAGTTCATAATACGGGAATATATGTAAAATCCACAAAAAAGTTACAATTTGTAACCGGATATTTGACTAATTCCGATTTGACAATATCTGATCTATGTGTTATACTAATTACGGAATGTTTTTCGCAAAAAATACTCAGTGCCGTTGAGATCGGCTCATCGGCGTATGTACATATATCGGAAAGGAGTGCATTTCCCGGCTCAGAAAGGGAAATGAAGAATATGAAAAAGATAGCCGGAATACTTGCACTGTCTCTCGCGCTCGCTCCCATAGCACCCTATCTGGGCAACGGAACGGAGGTCAGCGCACTCAGTGCAGAGGATATGATCACCATAACAGGCGGCACGGAGGTCCCCCTTACACTCAAACCCGGTCAGAAGGTCAGTGTAAAGGGTGTAGTTAAATCCTCCTCCACGGATATCACACTTGTGAGCGTTGGTATCTACGATTCAAAGGGACATTCCATGTCCGGCGGATCCATAAAGCCCAACTCCACATCCTATGATCTTGCAAGGCTCGACAGATATGTTGAGTTCAACAAACTCTCTCCCGGAAAGTACACATACAGAGTATTCGTTTCAAACGGCTCTGAATCAAATTATCCCCTTGTAAATCAGGCATTCATGGTAGACGGAGACAGCTCCGCATCGGCTGACACTGCATCCGCTTCTGCATCCTCGATGAAGTTTACAGGCGGTGCCAAGATCCCCTCACACATCAATGTAGGCGGAAAGGTCAGCGTATACGGAACGATCAAGTCCGATTCCACCATCAAGTCCGTTACTGTGGGAGTATTCGATGAAGCCGGCAACCTTATGACAGGCTCAAAGGCTTCCCCCGATACCAAGTCCTACGACATCAAGGAGCTCGACTACGCCGTAAAGTTCAACGACCTCAAGGACGGCGCTTATGTGTTCAGAGTTACCGCAACAAATTCGGATTATTCCAACCATGTGCTCGATGAACAGAAGTTCACCGTAGGCAGCGGAAAGTCCTCCGGTTCGTCCTCTTCGGCAGTGTCCTCCGGCAGCTCAGGCTCAACAGCATCAGCATCTGTAGGCGGCATCACCCTCAAGGGCGGCACAGAGCTTCCCTCACACCTTGACAAGGGCAAAACTCTCAGAGTTGTGGGCAGGCTTACCGCAGATTCACCGCTTTCAGTCGTAACTGTCGGCGTATTTGATGAAACAGGAAAGCTTGCCACCGGTATCAAGGCATCTCCCAACAAGACATCCTACGATCTCAACGAGCTTGACAGATATGTGACCTTCAATACTCTTAAGGACGGCATCTACTACTACAGGATCACAGCTGAGCTCGGCGACGGCGAGACACAGGTTCTCGTTCAGAAGAAATTTGCAGTAGGCAGCGCTACCCTTTCCTCTGTTGCTGCCGATGATGAATATATCAGCGACGATGAGCCCGTTGATGACGATTATCTCCTCGACGACGAGGATGAGGATTATCTCGAGGATGACGAGGACGACGATGTTCCTATGGATGACGATCTCCTCGAAGACGACGATGATGATTTTTTTCCTGATACCGTCGGTGGAGCAGACGATGACGACGAAGAAGCAGTAGTGCTCATCGACGATGATTATCTCGGAGAAGATGACGGTCTTGACGACTTCTACGGCGATGATGATGCAGATGATTTCATTGACGGTGATGACGAGATCGACGATGACGATGAGTTTGAAGACGAAGATGACGATGGCTTTATCGACGACGGCGATGAGGATGAGGAAGAAGAGGATGCAGGCATAACCGCAACAGGCGTTGTTCCCATCCCTACAAGCATCAAAGTTGGCAAGACCTACAAGGTCTATGGTACTGTAAGATCCACCGGCTCCAAGCTCACATCCGTGACCGCAGGCGTGTTCAACTCC
>CAMHMM010000149.1 GCA_946186215.1 uncultured Ruminococcus sp.
TTATGGTGACCATTGAAATGGTATACTGTATTATCTTGGTGTTGAGCTGTGCTGCGATATCTGATACATCTCCGGACTGTGCCAGTGCGCCGATGTTGGAAGACTGGTTGAGGTAGATGTACAGTCTGTGCTGCAGGGTGTAGAGATGCGGCGAGTTGGCGTTGAGTATCAGCGAATCCTGGAAGGAGTTCCACTGCCCTACCGCGCCGAAAATGGCGATGGTCGCAAGTATCGGCTTGCTGAGCGGCCATATTATCTTACGGTAGATCGTCCAGTAGCTGGCACCGTCCATGAATGCGCTTTCCTCGATCTCCGCAGGGATGGACTCAACATAGGTCTTGACGAGTATGATATTGTAGGGAGCCACGATGCCCGGGATGATATATGCCGCAAAGGAATCGGTAAGACCGAGCATGGACATATTCAGGTACCAGGGGATAAGGCCTGCATTGAAATACATGGTAACGACGAGCATCCTGTACCAGAGCTGTCTGTGCCACATTTCCTTTTTGGTAACAAGGTAGCCTGCCAGAGAGGATACCACTACCATGAGCGCAGTGCCCACAACTGTTCTTGCGACCGTTACAATGACCGAGCTCCACAGATCGTTTACCTTGCCCATCGAAATATAGTTTGCAATGGTGAGCCCCTTGGGGATAAGGGTGATCTGACCGCTGGTAACATACGAGGGATCGGAGATCGTGTTGATGAAGATATAGTAGAAGGGGAAAATACAGCTTATGGTGAACACCGTGAAAAACAGATAGTTGATGATGTTGAACACGATATCAGAGGGCGTTACCGTCTCGACCATGCCTGTGCTGCCGCCTGCTACGATACCCTTTTTTGCTTTTTCTTCCATTCTCCTCACCTCCCGTTATACGATGCTCTCGCCGCGGACAGCCTTGGAGAAGGCATTTGCGCCGAAGAGAAGAACCACGCTGACAAAGGATTTTACCATACCGATAACGGTAGAAAGCGGGATAAGTCCCGAACCGATACCAAGGTTATATACATACAGGTCAAGCACCTGCATGGAATCCTTGTTCATGGGGTTTGAGAATACCAGATACTGCTCCATTCCGTTGGAAAGGATGTTTGCAACGGACATAAGCAGAAGCACGAAGAATGTGGGCATAAGCTCGGGAACGGTGATATACCACATCTTTGAAAACCTGCCTGCGCCGTCAACGGTAGCGGCCTCATAGAGCCCCTGATCTATACCCGAAATGGATGCAACATAGATGATGGCGCTCCAGCCTACGCCCTTCCACATACCCCAGGCGAGCATTTTCAGCCATGAATGGGAGGAGGACATAAGGTAGTTTGTGGAATGCACAGCGCCAGTTGCACTGGTAAGGAATGTGTTGATAAAGCCGTCGGTATTGAATATCGCAATGGCGATGGCATACACGAGCACCCATGAGATAAAGTTGGGGATGGTGGTGAAAGTCTGCACAAAGCGCCTGAATGCATTGTTCTTTATCTCCGCAAGGAAGATAGCGAATGCCATGGGCACCCAGCTTGTGAGGATACCCAGTCCGGACATTGCCAGAGTGTTCCTGAGCACTCTTACGATATCCTTCTTTGTGGCATCATTCTGAAGAAGCTGCTGAAAATATTTGAGGCCCACAAACTTGTCTGCCGTGAGCTGCTCGCCGGATTTGTAATCGAAGAATGCATATCTCCAGCCGTAGAGGGGCAGATAGGAGAATACCACTGCAAGAGCGATTATCGGGAGCATCATAAGGAAAAGCTGGAACTTCGGCTCCATCTCGAACTTTTTCTCCGAGGGCACCTTCATGATAAGCAGGAAGGAAATAAGCGCAAATACACATGAAACTATTGCCAGCGCATAGAAGACATAGTTTATCAGCGGGTACATGGGGAGCACCTTGTCAAGCTTGCCCGCATTCCTTGCTGTTTCAACGATCCCGTTGTAGACACCGCGTATCAGAACGAGAGCGATTATCTCCATAACAGAGCCTGCTGCGGAGAATGCGGTGGACAATTTTTTCATTCTCACATTGCCCAGAGATGTGCAAGCACCGGCTATGGAAACGATTACAGAAATGATTATAATAAATGAAAAGGCACTCAGATCACGGAACGAGTCCTCAGACACCCAGCCCTGTCTAAATGCTCTTCCGAAATTTGAAACGATCGAATCATAGGAAACACCGCAGGAAAACAGGGACAGATTTCTGTTGATCAGATCACTGAGCCTTGCAGGATTGAACGAGGGGAAAAACAGCATTATCACATTGAGTGTAACGGCTATCCTGACAAAGATGTAGGAAATATCCGCTTTTTTTTCGCCCGTTGTCCTTTCTGTTTCATACTTGTGGAACTCGCGTTCCTGTTCTGCGGGAGCTTTTACATCAGTAGAACTCATGACATACTCCTTTTACAGCAGCTTTCTTCATCTTTTAAGCGCAAACCACCCGCAAAGACAGATACACTCTGCCGGATGGTTTTAAAAATGCGCCCATAGCCACAAGGTATGGGCGCAATAGTATCTGTATCAGCGGTTAAAGATTACTTTCTCTTTCTGAATACATAAGCAGCAGCAGCAGCAGCAGCCATAACGCCTGCTACGATGCCTACGGATGTGTTACCGGTAGCTGCGGGAACAGTATCGGTCTCTTCAGCTGCTGGAGCTTCCTCAGCGGGAGCAGCCTCTGTCTCAGCAGGAGCTTCCTCTGCAGGAGCAGCCTCTTCCTCAGCAGGTGCTTCTTCCTCTGCAGCAGCCTCTTCCTCAGCGGGAGCAGCCTCATCAGCAGCGCCCATGCCGCTTACGGTGAATGTTACCTCGATGGAATCGGAAGGCATTACATAGCCGAAAAGTCCGTCCTGCTTGCCGAGGTCGTCATTCCAGATGTTGATAGCCATGGGCTGGAGATATTCCTGCTCATCGGGGGAAAGATAAGCCTCGTCGAATGTGTACTTTGTCATGCCGTCCATATTGATCTTGACATCGGAAATTGTAACGCCGGAATCAAGAGGAATATCGGTAGAAACAAAGAGAAGATTGAGTGTCTCGTCATCGCCGAAATCGAAATCGGTAACGGAAACGGTGTATGTGCCGTCGCCTGTGATCTCAGCATCGGTGAACTTGCCGCCCTTGTTTACAGCGGTGGGGCCGTCCCAGCCAGTGAGCTGATCGAAGTATACAGTGCCGTCATCAGCAGTGATGCCCTTACCGTAGGAGCCTTCGTTCCAAGCATTTCTGAATGTGAAGCTTGCAGACTGAACACCGATATATGCATGATAGGTTTCCTCTGCACTTACAGCGGGAGTTGCAGCAAGTGTTGTCATTATTGCAGCTGCTGCAGCAAGACTAAAAATCTTTGACTTTTTCATATTATCTCTCCTGTGATCACTAAGATCAGTTACTTTGAACTCTGCTGTCATAGCAGCAGCCCACAATGTAACATTTTGCCTATTACATCTCTTAAAGTTTAGCATATTTCTCAAAAACTATCAATAACTATTTTAGCCAAATAATAAATCATTATTTGTGCAGACTGCATAAAATTAAATTACAAATTGAATAAATCCTACAAAAAGCTGATACTATATCCTGTTAACAGTCATGTATACGATTACATTCAGAACAGGAGCGGCTCTGTCCAAAAACAGATACGGTCTGTAAACGATCTGTATGTTTATATTAACCCGTCATAAGCTTAATTTTCAAATTTGGATAAATTCTAAAAATTTTCCTGTTGTCTTGACAATCCGCCCGCTTTGTGATATAATCACAAAGTTGATACGGGGCGTAGCTCAGTTTGGTAGAGTGCTTGCTTTGGGAGCAAGATGCCGCAGGTTCGAGTCCTGTCGCCCCGACCATCCGCGAAAGTGCGGTAAACCGTATGTCATTAAGGCATACGGCTTTTTTGTATATCAGCGCATAAAGAGTCTCCCTCTGCCGCCGGCAGAGGGAGACTTATATGATCTCAGATGCTTATTACGCCGTAGTTTCTTGCTATGGCAAAGGCCATATATGCGATGTAGAGTGCTGTAAGGATAACACCCTGCACGCGGCTGATCTTCTTGCCGGTAACACAGCATACAAAGCATATTACCGTGAATGCACCGACTATCAGTCCGTCTACCATGGAGTCATGAGCCGCACTACCCAGATCAATTGGAGTTATTACACCGGAAATGCCAAGAATGGCAAGGATATTGAACAGATTGGAGCCGACCACATTTCCGACCGCCATATCGTTCTCGCCCTTTTTGGTGGCGGTTATGGATGTTACAAGCTCGGGAAGGGATGTACCCACCGCACATATGGTAAGACCGACCAGCGCCTCGCTCATGCCAGCTGCAAGGGCGATAGCCTGAGCATTGTCAACTACAAAATTGCCTCCGAGCACGATGCCCGCAGCGCCGCCGAATATGCATAGGGCGCACTTCCACGCCTTGAAATCGGCAGGAGGCTCATCATCGGTGGGATTGGCTTTTGCCGACTTTATCGAGAAGATGATGTATACTATAAGTCCTATGAACAGGATAGCCGCTTCAAGCCTTGATATGCACCCGTCGATAAGAAAGATTATAAACAGCGCCACAGCAGCGATATTTATGGGAAAATCCCTCTTTATTACCTCTTCATTCACAGCGATGGGAACTATTGCGGCGCATACGCCGAGCACCACCATCATATTGAATATGTTGGAGCCTATGACATTGCTAACCGCAAGGGAATTGGAGCCCTTCAGCGCTGACGAGATACTTACCGCAAGCTCAGGGGCACTCGTGCCCATTGCAACGATGGTAAGTCCGACTATGAGCGACGGGATCTTGAGCTTTCTTGCAAGGGATGCTGCACCGTCCACGAAGAAATCCGCACCCTTGATCAGCAGCACAAAGCCCACAAGGAGAAGGATTATATTTAGTATGATCTGCATTGTGACCGTCCTTCCGAGACATTTTTAGGCAGAATTGTATTAAAACATATTAAACTATATCACATCGGGACGGTTTTTGCAAGTGTTTTTGATTAAAAACAGATTAAAAAGCACCAGTTTGATATAAATCATACCCTGCGTTCCTGTGCAAGCTTTACCACATTGTAGGCACCGTTGTATATGCCGATCTTATTTGCATCCATTATGCGGTCGCACATCATTTCAAGTATATCCGAACTTTTCTGCATCTCGTCGATCATAGCACAGGTCTGTGCAGGAGTATCCAGCTCATATGTGCCGTCACCTACCTCCGCAGCACGGATAGCACCCCACGCCTCATGGCCGCCCACACGCTTTATCATAAGCTTGGGAACGGGATAGAAGGAAAGCTCACCGGGCTTTGTGATAAGCACATCAGAACATCTGATCAGCAGATTTGTGGAATAAACAGCCGCAAAAATATCAGAGTGACAGAAGGCATGGATGC
>CAMHMM010000150.1 GCA_946186215.1 uncultured Ruminococcus sp.
CCATGCCCACACGGACAACTTTATTTTCCCGTCAGCAGCATTATATCTCACTGCAAAAGAGGTCATCGGGGCTAAAAAAGCATACCGTATAATCGAAAAGTCGTCGGCCTACAAATCCGGAAAGGCGGGAAAGAGCCTGAAAAAGATAATGAAGCTCCCGCTTATGCCCGATCTTTTCGTTGCGATATGGGATCCGATGACAAAGAGCAGATTCGGTTCGGACAGCGGCTTTAAGAATGTGTTCTACCCCAAAAAGCAGGGCGAATTCAAAATGGACATTCTTGCCTGTCCGTACTGCAGATATTTCACCGAGCTCGGCTGCCCTGAGCTTACAAAGATATTCTGCGACAATGATGAACGAGTTTACGGCGATCTGCCCGGACTGGAATTCGTTCGTGAAGGCACTCTCGGCAAGGGCTTTGACAAATGTGATTTTTGTCTGAGAAGATGCAAGTGAAGCAGTATATCCCCCTACATTAAGTTTTGCCGTGTTCATAAGCATATTAACAGATATCCACACCCCGCCGACGGTTTCCCCCACCGGCGGGGTGACTTATATCATACTGCTTACGCGGCAATTACACACGCCAGCGCCGTATCGTAATAATACACAAACAACCAATTTGTAAATTGTCGGGCATTACAATCATGTTATACAAAGATAAAAAATATTGACACAAATATCAAAAAGGTATATAATTAACTCAACATATTAAGGCATCATTGAACAACTCGCCATGATCATACGATCGATACTTCACGGCAAAGCGGGGAAGGAAACTATGGGATTCTGGAATTTTAAGCAGATCTGGATATCTTCTTTTGAAAATAAAGAAAGTATCCTTCGTCAGCTGCTCGAATGCGGGGGCTGTGATCTTAATGCGCCCCGTATCGGGATGGATGGCAGAGGCGGATATATTTACGATGAATTCGACCATATCCATGATGAATTTGATATCTGGCAGTATGTCCCGGGGCATAAAAAATTTGCAGTGATCGGCGGCAGGATACATGATCGTTCCCTGTCCGGCGATGCCCTGCAGGATGTGCGTGAGCTTGTCGGCATCATTTACAGGCTCTCTCCTGAAACCGTGATATATTATGAAGAGGCAAATGGCAACAACACATCCGATGCATACTTCCGTGAGGAACACATCTGGGAGCCCGAAAACAGCACCGAAAGGATCGGCCACTATGATTACTGCTACGGTGATATGACAGCATACCGATACGACGGCAGTGAATATGATGCAGAGACGGACGGGAAAACAGACATTGCAGAATGGTCAACAACAAAGACAACGCTGAGATCTGATACAGAAACACCGTCCGCCGATATCCTTCTGGATATTATCGATGAGGCAAACAAAAGAGGATATACGGAGCTTGCAGACCTTATCAGGAATATATTGAACGGGATCTACGGGAATATTTAGACTGACAGTCCGCAGGATGATAAAAAGGAGGAATGGAATATGGGAAAACAGATCGATAAAGATGATCTCTATGCCGCATATTTTGCAGGCGGCTACGGTGCCGCTCTTGTAGAGGCATGGGAAGAAGAGGACAGAGAATTTTCCGACGATAATGATGAATATGACGAAGAATATGATGAAGATAATGACGATCAGATGTATTATTAATTGCCTTATGTTCTGATGTGGTCATGACAAAGGAGGATACAGCCATGAATACGAATGTTATCAAATGCCCGAAATGCGGTGAGATTTTTTCTGTTTCCGAAGATGCATACTCGGCCATTCTGAATCAGGTGCGCACAAAGGAATTCGATGAAGAGCTTCACAAAAGACTTGCGTCCGAACAGCAGGCTTTGGAAAGCAAGGCTGAACTTGAAAAGGAAAAGGCTCTGATCAAAACGCGTGAGGAACTTGAAAAGCTTATTTCCGAGGCAAAGACCGAGCTTGCAGAAAAGCAGACGGAAATATTAAAGCTCAAGGGTGAGCTTAACAACGCAGAGGCTGTGAAAAAGCTGGAGATCAAGGAAGCAGTATCCGCCATTGAATCAGAAAAACAGGCAAAGATACAAAAGCTGCAGGGTGAGCTTGCAAATGCAGATACAATAAAGGAGCTGGAAGTAAAAAAAGCCGTATCCGCCGTTGAATCGGAAATGCTAAAGCTGCAAAGCCAGCTTGCCAATGCCGACACGGTAAAAAAATTGGAGGTCCGGGAAGCTGTATCCGATGTTGAAAAGGAACGCGACGCTATGAAGTCCGATTATGAACGGAAGCTGCGAGAGGCCGAGGAAGAAAAAGAATTCTACAAGGATCTTAAATCGAGGATGTCCACCAAAATGATCGGTGAGACACTGGAACAGCATTGCGAGCAATCCTTCAACAAGATCAGGGCAACTGCCTTCCGCAATGCTGAATTCCATAAGGATAATGAGGTAGCCGACGGAACAAAGGGAGATTACATCTATCGTGAATATGACGACAACGGTATAGAGATAATATCCATCATGTTCGAGATGAAAAACGAGATGGATACCACCGCTGTTAAACACAAAAACGAGGACTTCTTTGATAAGCTCGACAAGGACAGAACAAAAAAGAACTGCGAATATGCTGTGCTCGTGACCATGCTTGAGCCTGACAGTGAGCTTTACAATCAGGGTATCAGCGATGTAAGCTATGCCCACGAAAAGATGTATGTTATCCGTCCGCAATTTTTCATACCAATGATAACCATACTTCGCAATGCTGCGCTTAATGCTCTTGAAGCAAAACGCAGACTCAAAGAGAAGGAAGAACGCGAGATCGACATTACACATTTCGAGGAACGGATAGATGAATTCAGGTCGGCATTCTCAAAAAATTACAAGAATGCGTCAGATCGTTTTGCTGACGCAATAAAGGAAATAGACAAATCCATCAAGGCGTTAGAGGCTGTAAAGGAAAACCTCACCAAATCCGAAAAGCATCTCAGACTTGCCAATGACAAAGCTGATGAGCAGCTTACCGTCAAGGCTCTCACTAAGAATAATCCTACCCTGACAGCAATGTTTGCAGCCCTTGAAAATGATTGATAACAGTATCTGTCATAACAAACACAACCGCTGTTCCTGTAATTTCACAAGAGCAGCGGCGTTTTGTATGTTATCGGGATTCACCCGTTCCCCATAGCAACATGGCGGGGATACCATTTTTCAAAGAACACGGTAAAAGCGCCCATTATTGCCGGTGCAACAGTTCCGATCACGCTTCTGAGCAGCCCCATATCAGAGGAAAGGAGCAGCCATGATACGACGGAAGTGATAAGGTAAAACACGCCCCACGCTGCCGCAAGTATGTAGTTGGTCTTCATGAATATGGGATTGGTGAGAGCATTGCTGCCGCCGTAGTTGTACTTTACATATGCGGCGCATACAGGCTCCTTTGTAAAGCATGAGATAAGCCACATCAGACCGAATACCAGATACCCCGCAACAGCTGCAAGATGTGCGTCTGAGGTGAATATGGCAAGGAGCGACAGCATCACGCAGGCTGCGGAGGACAGCTTGTCGTATATTGTCTGCTCGTGGCGGTGCATCACCATAGGCACTGCCGCAGAGATCACAGCCGCTGCCCACGCACCGGGGATACCCGCGGAAAGAAGGCCTGTCCACAGCGCACACCATGGTATGAGCATGGTTATCATAAGCGGCTTTTTCAGTGTCGTGTCGGACTTTTCAACTGCCTGCGGCGCACCCGTACCGAAATATGTGTCCCAGTTTATCATCAGATCAAAATCGCCGTCAACGCTGTACATATGCTTTGCCAGCGCCTCAGTACCGCTTATTTTGCCGTCTGCGATATCCTTCCACACGGAATAGGGCGTTTCGATGATCGTGGTCGCCTTGACAAGATCGCTGTCGAGCACCTCTGCGCCGTCCTTCTTCAGGCGTATCTGATAGGTCTTTCCGATATCGGTATAGCGCATTTCAAGAACGCGCTCGGTGCCGTCAAAGCTGTTTTTATTGTACAATGCAGACATCTGCCGTGTGAATACAAGGCTTTCATCCACCTTCTGCGGCTGTTCGCTGTCCTTGGATACGCCCCAGCTTGCATCCGCCATCTGCTCGAACACATCCTTGGGCATAATAAGCTCCGAAAGCTTCTCTCTTGTATCATTTCCGATACCGTCGCGAACAAATTCCGATCCCGCACGCTTTACGGTCTCAAGATAGGCCGCAGTGTGGTTTCTCAGTGCGTCTATTGCGAAAAGCTCGCCCTGTCCGCAGAATATCGTCTCATATCCGTTTTTACCGCAGATATGGTCGAACATCCTGCATACGGAGTCGTAATTTCCCTGTGCGGAATAAAATCCGCAGGTGGAGACAAGTACAAATTTTTTGCCCGACATATCATAACGGGTGTCGTGCGAGCCGCTGCCGATGCCGTCCTTATTTTCCGCCATAAAGGGAAGCACCATGGGCAGCTGCCTGTCGATCACATTCTTGAGTATTCCGGGCACACTGAAATAATACAGGGGAAAGCTGTATATCACCACATCTGCGGCGATGATCTGTTCGATCACCTGCGGCATATCATCCTTTATCACGCACTTGCCGGGTGTTGCCTTCCAGCAGCCGAAGCAGCCCTTGCAGGCCTTAATATCCATTTTTGAAAGATCTGCAACGGAAAGCTCCGTGCTCACCGCTGTGCCCATGCCCTCTACAAAAGCTCTTGCAAGCTGCAGTGAATTCGATCTTTCACCCTTGGGGCTTCCGTTTATTATAAGTATTTTCATTTATTATTCCCCTCGTCCTTTATCATGTCGATACATCTCTGAGCCCACTGCCCGAGCATTTCGTTATACATCCGCCCGTATTCCACGGTCATTTTCCAGTAAACCGATCTCTTGGGATCGGTCATCCATGAATATTTTTCCGTGTTCTCCTCGGGCTCGTCCATTGTTTTTGCAAAAACTTCCACAGCCTGTTTTATTCCCTCAAAATAGCGTATATTTTCCTCATCCAGCAGCTCGCCGCGGAAAAATGTGGTCATCATCAGACTGCTTCTTATCGTCCCGCCGCCAGTTTCCGACCTGAGCCAGTTTATAAGCTCCTGCCTGCCGCTTTCAGTTATGGAGAAGATCTTTTTGTCCCCTCCCCTGCCCTTTACTGCAGTATCAGTAACATATCCGCTTTTTTTGAGAGTCTGCAGCTCCCTGTATATCTGGCTCGTCTGTGCGTTCCAGAAGTAGTTGAGAGAATCGCGGAAGGTCTCCATTATCTCATAGCCACTCATATCGCTGTAATTGAGCAGTCCGAGTATACCATGCTTCAGCATATCATCACCTATATTCCACTTGTAGAATAATTATATTATACTTCCACAAGTGGAATATGTCAAGAGGGTTTCAGAAATTTTGTTCATTTCATATATTTGCACA
>CAMHMM010000151.1 GCA_946186215.1 uncultured Ruminococcus sp.
ATCATCGGCGACGGTATGGCTACATCTGCGGAGATAGGCATTATCGCGGCATTCATCGCGCTTGCCGTGGGCATCGTTCTGGGCTCTGTGGCAGCCCTCAACCGCAATAAGCTCATTGACCGCATCACCATGGTGATAACTACGGCGTTCGTTTCTATGCCGTCATTTATCATGGGCTCCCTTCTTCTTATCATATTCTCGGTAAAGCTGGGCTGGCTCCCCGCAAACGGAGCGGCGCAGAACGGTCTGGTTCTTCCTGTGGTGACGCTGGCACTCTACCCCATGGCGTATATCACCCGCCTTACCCGTTCCTCCATGCTCGATGTGCTCGGGCAGGATTATATCCGCACAGCAAGAGCCAAGGGCGTTTCAAAGCCAAAGATAATATTCGGCCATGCACTAAAAAATTCGCTTATTCCTGTTATAACCTACTTTGGCCCCATGCTTGCCTATATCGTAACGGGCTCCCTCGTTGTAGAACAGATATTTGCCGTTCCCGGCATAGGCAGAGCATTTGTAAACAGCATCACAGGCCGTGATTACACGCTCCTGATGGGCACTACGATAGTTCTTGCGGTGCTGATAGTTGTCATGAACCTGATAAGCGACATTCTTTACAAGGTCGTTGATCCCCGCATCACACTCGAATAAGGAGGAAGGAAAATGCAGAAAAATCCGCTCAGTATGCAGATAGATGTGGATGCCTTTCTTCCCGCGACAGATGAGGAGAAGGAGTATATCGTTACGATGCGTCCTGCATCGACATTCTTCAAGGACGGTTTAAAAAGGCTTAGGAAAAATAAAGTGGCGGTGGTAAGCTTTTTTGTGATCGTGATCATTGCACTCATGGCTGTATTCGTTCCCATGTTCTGGCCGTATTCCTATGATCAGATGCTTGGAATGGTGCCCGGAAAGCCCGTGGACAATTCCTTTATCAACCTTGCACCCTTTCAGTACGGCAAGTCTGAGACTGTCCGCATAGAGCAGGGCGAAAAGGTCGTGCCTCACATTTTCGGTACGGATTCGCAGGGAAGAGACTACTTCATCAGAGTGGTCTACGGCACAAGAATATCTCTTGCAGTCGGCTTTTTTGCAAGCATCATCGTGCTTATAATCGGCCTTACCATCGGCTCTGTTTCGGGATATATCGGCGGAAAGACCGACCTTGTGATAATGCGTATCGTGGATATGATATATTCGCTGCCGGATATGCTAATGGTAATCCTGCTTGCATCGGTAATGAAAACAGTGCTTGAAGCATCTCTTGCGGGTACGGTCATGGAAAAGATAGGATCCAATATCATAAGCCTTTTCATCGTTTTCGGACTTCTTTACTGGGTGTCCATGGCAAGGCTCATCCGCGGACAGATACTCTCTCTTAAGGAGCAGGAGTATGTCCTTGCAGCAAGGACTGCAGGTGCCGGCGGAAACTGGATAATCAGAAAGCATCTTATCCCCAACTGCTTCAGTGTGATCATAATCTCTACCGCGCTCCAGATACCCAGTGCGATATTCACCGAAAGTTACCTTTCCTTCCTGGGGCTCGGCGTAAATGCTCCCATGCCCTCGCTGGGCTCTCTTGCATCCGAGGCGCTCAATGGTCTCCAGTCCTATCCGTACAGGCTCGTTATCCCCGCAGTGGTGATCTCGCTTATCGTGCTTTCTCTCAATCTCTTCGGCGATGGCCTGCGCGATGCATTTGATCCCAAACTCAATACCTGATAAGGAGATGTGAAAATGAGCTTACTTGAAGTAAATGATCTGCACACCTCCTTCTTTACGGATGCGGGCGAGGTAAAGGCTGTAAACGGCGTGTCGTTCAGCCTTGAAAAGGGCAAGGTGCTCGGAATCGTCGGCGAATCGGGCTCAGGCAAATCAGTCACAGCCTATTCTGTGATGCAGATACTTGCAGGTGCGGGCAAAATAGTCAGCGGCTCTGTGAAGCTTAACGGACAGGAGCTTGTAGGTGCGGGCGAAAAGGTCATGAAGGATGTGCGCGGCAATCGTATATCCATAATATTTCAGGACCCCATGACAAGCCTTAACCCCACATACACCATAGGCAGACAGCTTATGGAGGGCATACTTCTCCACACCGGACGCACCAAAAAGCAGGCGTGGGACCGTGCAGTGGAGATGCTCAAGCTTGTAAATGTCAATGAGCCCGAAAAGCGCATGAAGCAGTACCCGTATGAATTTTCTGGCGGTATGCGTCAGAGAGTCATGATCGCAATGGCACTGGCCTGTGAGCCTGATATACTCATTGCGGATGAGCCCACTACAGCACTCGATGTTACTATACAGGCACAGATACTCGAGCTTATGAAAAACCTGCAGGAAGAGCTCGGGATGGCCATAATCATGATAACTCACGATTTGGGCGTTGTGGCGCAGATGTGTGATGAGATCATCGTCATGTATGCGGGCTCTGTGTGCGAGCAGGGCACAGCGGAGGATATATTCTACTCTCCCTGCCACGAATACACAAAGGGACTCCTGCGCTCTATCCCGACCACGAGCAATGACGGCGAGAGGCTGCAGCCCATAACGGGAACTCCCATCGATCTTCTGAATATGCCCAAGGGCTGTCCCTTTGCACCGAGATGTGACAATGCGATGAAGATATGCCTGCGCGAAAGGGCTCAGAGAAAGAATATAGACGGCGGCCATTATGCTGCCTGCTGGATAAATGAAAGAGACGGAAAAGTGAAGGGCGGTGAGGGCAGTGAGTGAGAAAAGCGAAAACCTTGTGGAGATACGGGGATTAAAGCAGTATTTCCCCGTAAACACGGGATTTTTCCGCTCCACACCCCTCAAAGCCGTGGATGATGTATCCTTTACCATAAAGAGGGGCGAAACCCTCGGCCTTGTGGGAGAGAGCGGATGCGGCAAGACCACCGTGGGACGCACAATACTTCACCTGTACAAGCCTACGGCGGGCGAGATCATCTACGACGGGAAGCCGATCAAAACCAAGGACGACATAAAGGAGTTCCGCAAAAAGGCAACTATGGTCTTTCAGGACCCCTATTCCTCACTCAATCCGAGAATGACCGTTTCGGATATCATCGGTGAGCCGCTTGATATCCACAAGATGTACGACAGCAGCGAAAAGCGCCGCGAGAGGATAATCGAGCTCATGGGCTATGTAGGGCTCAACACCGAGCACGCATCCCGCTATGCCCACGAGTTTTCGGGAGGTCAGCGCCAGCGTATCGGCATCGCCCGCTCACTTGCGATCGATCCGGAATTTATCGTGTGCGACGAGCCTGTATCGGCTCTTGATGTGTCGATCCAGGCACAGGTCATAAATATGTTCGATGAGCTTCAGGAAAAGCTGGGACTTACCTATCTGTTCATTGCTCATGACCTTCTTGTGGTGCGGCACATAAGCGACAGGATAGCCGTGATGTATCTCGGGAAAATGGTGGAGCTTGCGGATGCAAAGGAGATATACGATCATCCTCAGCACCCGTACAGCAAATCACTTCTTTCCTCTGTTCCCGTACCCGATCCGAAGATCGCCCGCGCAAACAAGCGCATCGTTCTTTCGGGAGATATCCCGAGCCCGCTGAATGCGCCGTCAGGCTGCCCGTTCCGCACAAGATGTCCTCACGCAACCGAGAAATGCGCAGAGCAGATGCCCGCGCTCAGGGAGATATCCCCGGGACATTTTGCGGCGTGCCACATCCTGTAAGGATATGTCTATACCCGCCGGCGATCGTATCGTCAGCGTGTTTATCCCGTCCGGAGCCTTTTGCTGCGGACAGGAATACGGATGCCTCATAAAGAGGCAAAAATGAAAGGAAGGCTTATATGAAGAAAAGGATAATTTCTGCGGTGACAGCCTGCGTATGCCTTGCATCTTTTGCAGGATGCGGCTCAAAGCCCGCCACACCGTCATCAGGAGGAGCTTCCGGCGGAGAAAACGCCGTAAATAAGAGCGAGATCAATGTCTGCATCGCTTCCGAGCCCGGAACACTCGATCCTGCTCTGAACACCACAAGTGACGGTGCCTCTATGGATATGCACCTTTTTGCAGGACTTGCAAAGTGGGAGCAGGATGCTTCAGGAAACACCGTGCTTGCACCTGATGCAGCAACAGAGCTGCCCGAGGGCGTTGTGAACTCCGATGGTTCCGTTACCTACACATACACTCTGCGCGACGACGCAAAGTGGTCCGACGGAAAGCCTCTTACCGCAAATGATTTTGTGTTTGCGTGGAACAGAGCTGCTTCTCCTGCGATCGCAGCCGATTACTGCTATATGTTCGAGGTAATAAAGGGCTATGATGAAATGTGGGAGACTGCCGATGACGGCAGCATAAAAGATTACGATGCAAAGCTAGATGTGGTTGCAAAGGATGACAAGACTCTTGAGGTCACCATCGAGAACGCAGTTCCCTACTGGAACGAGCTGCTTGCATTCCCGGGCTATTATCCCGTTCGTGAGGATGTAGTTGCAAACGAGAACTGGGCAGCCGATCCTTCCACATATATTTCCAACGGCCCTTACAAGATGACCGCATGGGAGCACAACAGCGTTATAACTCTTGAAAAGAACGATCAGTACTTTGATGCCGATAACATCACTATGGAAAAGATCAATTTCTACCTTTCCGATGATGCCAACAATATGCTGACCAACTTCGAGAACAGAAGCTGGCAGTTCATCAATCAGGTGCCCACCAATGAGATGGCAAACCTGAAGACCAAGTATCCCGATGAATACCATGTTGTAGGTACGATGGGAACATACTTTGCTGACTGGAATGTGAATTTTGACCTTCTTCCCGCTTCAAGCACCCTTGAAGGTGAGGAAAGGGCAGCAGCTGAGGCTGAGATCAGAACAGCTCTGAGCATGCTCATCGACCGCAGATACATTGTTGACAACATCGTACAGGGCGGCCAGATCCCCGCATCCTCATTCGTTGCAATGGGTATCACAGACCTTGACGGCAGGCAGTTCTATGAGAACGCAGGCGGCAACGAGGGCTATGCAGGCTACTACAATATCAATGATGATGCCTACACCGATACATGGAACAAGGCAATAGATATCCTGAAAAAGTATTACACCTACGATGAAGCAAGCGGCAAGTTCACCGATGTTCCTCAGTTCACCTATATGTATAACACCAGTGAGGGACACAAGGCTATCGCAGAGAATATCCAGGGCATTTATGCTGGTATCGGCATCAACATGAACCTTGAAAATCAGGAATGGGCTACATTTGTTGAGACCAGACAGGCAGGCGACTTCGTTCTTGCAAGAGACGGTTGGCTTGCTGACTACAACGATCCTATCGCATTCCTCGATATGTGGACAACTACTTCCGGCAACAACAACAGCCAGCTTGGCAAGGGCGACGATGCGAACAAGGCCGTTTA
>CAMHMM010000152.1 GCA_946186215.1 uncultured Ruminococcus sp.
GTTCAGCACCCGTTCTGCCTTTTCAAGGTACATAGGATCATTGCAGTGCTCAAATGCATTCACAAGACCTACAACGGTCTCGGCCTGCACCCACCAGATGCGCTTGTGGTTTATCTCATTCCCGTCGCGCTCGTTGCGCAGGGAACCGATGCCGTCCTTTTCGTCATATGCGATATCAAGGATATTGTCGGTGATATCAAGATCGAGCTTTGCCCACTTTTCGATAAGTTCCTTTTCGCCCAGAACATCGCAGGCGCGGTCAAGGAGCCATGATGCCTCGATATCGTGGCCGTAGGAGTGGATATCGCCGATCACATTGAGCTCCCTGTCGAAGAACACCAGGAGCTTGTGAGCATCGTGGTCGTATATCTTGTTTTCGGTGATGTCCAGCAGAAAGCGCAGACGCTCGCCGACCTTTTCATCAAGGGATGCCTTGTAAAGCACAGTATACGCCTCGATCAGGTGCAGCACGGTGTTCATGGTCTTGTCCGCCATGAGGCCGTTTTCGCTGAGAGCATCATTTTCTATGAGCTTCCACTGCCTGTCGAAGGCTTCCATATACGCCACATCATCGGTGCATTTCTCCTCAACGGTATCGAAGAGGGTGAATGCCATATCCAGTGCTTCATCGCTGCCTGATGCGAGGAAGTAGGTGGAAAGGGCGTAGATGGCAAATGCCTGATTATATGTGTGCTTCATCGTGTCTGCGGGAGTGCCGTCATAGCCTATCATCCAGTAGACACCGCCGAATTCGGGATCAAAGCACCGTCTCATCAGAAAATCAAAGGCGTGCTCTGCCTGCTTCAGCGCATTTTCGCGGATCGTCGCATATCGCTTGTCGGGATCCTTTTCGTAAAGCTTTTTCATCACTATGGCCGTCTGGGAATAGAACCACAGTATCCTTGAATTGAGGATAACGCCCTTTGCGCCCTTTTTGTCGAGCACAAGATCGTTGTCCATCTGCCCGTAGAAGCCGCCGTATTCATCATCGCGCAGCTTATCCCAGAAGGGCATTATCTGTTCTGTCAGGATTTTATATGCTCTGTCTTCAAACATTTCTTTCTCCGTATGTCAGCGGGCAAAGCCCGCAGTTACCTGTATGTCTGCCGACGGTTTTATTACTTCAGGTCGCGGCCGTGGCAGTTCTTGTACTTCTTTCCGCTGCCGCAGGGACAGGGATCATTTCTGCCGACCTTGTTCACTCTTCTCGACTCGCCGGAAAAGCTGCCGTCAGAGCCTGTATCCTCTGCCTCGGCTACGCGCTCGCGCTGAGGAGGCTGTTCATCCTTTTCAAGCTGGATCGTAAAGAGCAGTCTGATCGTTTCCTCTCTGATGGATTCGATCATTGCATCGAACATCTCAAAGCCCTCGTAACGGTATTCTACGACGGGGTTCTTCTGTCCCATTGCTCTCAGACCGATGCCCTTGCGAAGCTCGTCCATGTCGTCGATGTGTGCCATCCACTTCATATCAACGATCTTGAGCAGGATAACTCTTTCGAGCTCTCTGAGAACTTCGCTGCCGATATCGCTCTCGCGCTTGTCATAGTAATCAAGGGCACGCTTTTCGAGATCCTCTCTTATGCCTTCCTTGGAAGCGGAAGCCAACTCCTCTGTGCTGTACTTGAAGTCGCTCTCTGTGGTGAGAAGACCTGCGAAGTGCTCTCTGAGGCCTGCAAGGTTCCAGTCATCATGTGCGCCGCCCTCGGGGATATAGAGGTTCACGCCGTCCGATACCCAGTCCTTTATCATCTTGAGGATGTAATCGTGGATATCCTCGCCGTCGAGCACTTTTGCACGCTGGCCGTAGATGATCTCACGCTGTGTGCTCATTACATCGTCGTAGTTGAGGACATTCTTTCTTATGCTGAAGTTGCGTCCCTCCACCTTCTTCTGGGAGGACTCGATGACCTTTGTGAGCATCTTGGATTCAATAGGCATATCCTCCTCGATGTTCATGCTGTTCATCATTACCTGAAGACGGTCGCCGCCGAAGAGCCTCATCAGATCGTCCTCAAGGGAGAGGAAGAAACGGCTCTCACCGGGGTCACCCTGACGGCCGGAACGGCCGCGGAGCTGGTTGTCGATTCGCCTTGATTCATGGCGCTCTGTACCGAGGATGAACAGTCCGCCGACCTTCTTTACTTCCTCGGCCTGTCCTCTGATCTCCTCGTTTCTCTTTTCGAGAAGCTCGCGGTAGCGCTTTCTTGCTGCGATGATCTCTTCATCGTCGGTATCCACATAGGAGATAGCCTCGTTTACGACCTCCTCGGGGATGCCTTCTCTCTTCATATCCGAAACTGCGAGATACTCCGCATTACCGCCGAGCAGGATATCCGTTCCGCGTCCTGCCATGTTGGTGGCGATGGTGACCGCACCGAAGCGGCCTGCCTGTGCGACGATCTCAGCTTCCTTGGCGTGCTGCTTTGCATTGAGCACATTGTGCTTGATGCCCTCGCGGGAGAGCATAGCGGAAAGCCTTTCGGACTTGTCTATGTTGATAGTACCCACCAGAACGGGCTGTCCCTTTGCGTGGCATTCCTTGATCTGCTCGATGGCTGCCTTGAACTTGCCGTTTTCGGTCTTGTAGACCACATCGGGCTGGTCGATACGGATAACAGGCTTGTTTGTGGGTATCTCGATAACATCGAGCTTGTAGATCTCCCTGAACTCGTCTTCCTCGGTCATAGCCGTACCGGTCATACCGGAGAGCTTGTGATAGAGACGGAAGAAGTTCTGGAAGGTGATGGAGGCAAGAGTCTTGGACTCGTGAGCGACCTTAACGCCCTCCTTTGCCTCGATAGCCTGATGAAGTCCGTCATTGTAGCGGCGGCCCTGCATCAGACGGCCGGTGAATTCGTCAACGATGACGATCTCGCCGTCATTTATTACATAGTCCACATCCTTCTTCATAACGCCGTTGGCCTTGAGAGCCTGGTTGATATGGTGAAGGAGCGTGGTATTGTCTGCATCGTAGAGATTTATTACATTGAAGAACTTTTCTGCCTTCTTAACGCCCTTGCGGGTGATGGTGGCAGTCTTTGCCTTTTCGTCTATGATATAGTCATAGTCCTGAGCAAGCTCTTCCTGATCGGTCTTTGTATCCATCTCGGCAACGATGAAGGGAGTACAGGTCTTTGCGAACTTATCCGCATGGGTATAAAGCTCTGTGGACTTGTCGCCCCTGCCGGAGATGATAAGGGGAGTACGCGCTTCATCTATAAGGATGGAGTCCACCTCATCGACGATGGCGAAGTTGAACTCTCTCTGCACCTTTTCGCTCTTGTAGATGACCATGTTGTCGCGCAGATAGTCAAAGCCGAACTCATTGTTGGTTCCGTAGGTGATGTCGCAGTTGTATGCCTCTCGTCTCTGGTCGTTGTTCAGGTCATGGAGTATGCAGCCGATGGTAAGGCCGAGATAGCGGTAAACCTTTCCCATTTCCTCGGACTGGAACTTTGCCAGGTAGTCGTTTACCGTTACGACATGGACACCCTTTCCGTCAAGCGCGTTGACATAGGATGCACAGCACGCAACGAGAGTTTTACCTTCACCTGTTCTCATTTCGGCGATACGCCCCTGATGAAGAACGGTAGCGCCTATTATCTGCACGGGATAGGGCTTTTTGCCGAGAACTCTCCATGCAGCTTCTCTTACCGTGGCAAGTGCCTCGGGAAGGATATCATCGAGAGTTTCCCCGTCTGCAAGTCTCTGCTTGAATTCGGGAGTCTTGGCCTTGAGCTCCTTTTCAGACAGATTGCCGTACTCTTCCTCGAGATCGAGCACCTTCTGCTTGATAGGTTCAATCTTTTTAAGCTCTCTTTTACTGTAATTTCCGAACAATCCGTCCAAAATACCCATTTATATATCCACCTTCATAATTCGATAGTTACTCACACTAAAAAGCATACATATCCCATTATAATACAAGCTTCACTATTTGTCAATAGTGAAAAAGGCAAAACACGGGCTTTATATTCATATATAATTTAGTTATTCATATGGATGGCGGGCAAAGCCCGCAGTTACCCGTACTCTATTTTGAGCAGAGTCGTTTATTTGTGGCTCGGAACTTTAGTTTAACCTCTGCTTTTTACATTTTAAAGTTTCGGGCTTCAAATGAGAGTTACCGTTCAAATGAAAGCGCGGGTAGCTGTCGGCCTTGCCGACCGGGAGGGTGCAGGCTCTGCCTGTAAAATCGGATAAAATGTGAAATTTGGCGGTAAGACTTGACAAATGCTAGGGATTATGTTATATTGGATTTGCGTTTAGTTTTACACAGTATGGCTTTAAATCTTCAACGCTTTAAATCAATAAAGGGTGATCAACATGATGAATATGGATTTCGTGCGGAAACTTCCCGTACCAAAGGATATAAAGGAACAGTTCCCCCTTTCGGAGAGCTCCAAGGCAATCAAGGCGGAAAAGGACAAGGAGATCGCCAAAGTTTTCACAGGCGAGTCTGACAAGTTCATACTTGTCATAGGTCCCTGCTCCGCTGACCGCGAGGATGCGGTGATGGATTACATCGAAAGACTTGCCCGCGTTCAGGAAAAGGTAAAGGACAGGCTTATCCTTATCCCCCGCATATACACAAACAAGCCCCGCACCACAGGTCAGGGCTATAAGGGCATGGTGCATCAGCCCGATCCCACCAAGAACGAGGATATGCTCGAGGGCATAATCGCCATCAGAAAGCTCCACACAAGAGCCCTTGCCGAGACAGGCCTTGTATGCGCTGACGAGATGCTCTACCCCGAGAATCACAGATATCTTTCCGATCTGCTCTCATATGTGGCTATCGGTGCCCGCTCCGTTGAGGATCAGCAGCACAGACTCACCGCCAGCGGTCTTATGATACCCGTCGGAATGAAGAACCCCACAGGCGGCGACTATTCCGTAATGCTCAACTCCATCGTGGCTGCTCAGTCCAAGCACACCTTCCTTTACAGAGGCTGGGAGGTACACAGTAAGGGCAATCCTCTCACTCATGCGATACTCCGCGGATATGTGGACAAGCACGGCATTTCCCACCCCAACTATCACTATGAGGATCTTATCACCCTTTACGAGATGTATGCCGAAAAGGGACTGGCAAACATGGCTGTTATCGTGGACTCCAACCACTGCAATTCCGGAAAGAAGTATCTTGAGCAGATAAGGATATGCAACGAGGTGCTCCACGCAATGCGCCACAGCGATGATATAAACAAGTTCGTCAAGGGCTTCATGATCGAGTCCTACATCGAGGACGGCGCTCAGAAGATCGGCGGCGGCGTTTACGGCAAGTCCATCACGGATCCCTGCCTTGGCTGGGAGAAATCCGAAAAGCTCATCCTCTCCATCGCTGATCAGTTAAGCCGATAATCCCGGCAGGCTGAGCCTGCACCC
>CAMHMM010000153.1 GCA_946186215.1 uncultured Ruminococcus sp.
GTGCCAGTGCGACAAGTATCGCCGCAGTTTTCTTAAATTTACTGTTCAAACATATCACCTGCTTTCCTATACCCTGAACCTGTAGGAGATCTCAGTGTAGAGTGTGAAAACGAATATCAGTACCTGCTGGAAAAGCGTGAGCAGCAGAACTAACAGGAATATACACAGCACCATGGCCACCAGCGTAAGCAGTATCAGCAGTATCGTTTTGAAAAATGTAAACTGATGTACCGCCTTCATCGCCGAGATAAACAGCACCACAGACCAGCCCAGACCGATTATCTCACAGGTTGAGATGAATATGTATTCATCCTTGATGAGCACATGGGAAAGTATTGTTCCCACCAGCGAGCCGACTATATATGGTATCAGCGAATAGGCCGTGACGATGTAGATGTTTTTCAGTGAGCCCTCTCCGTCAAAAAGGGTACACATAGCCCAGTTGCACACTACATAGAGCAGGAACAGACCGAAGCTGCGGAATATATAAGGTATGATGTTGAACACCTTATCATAGCTTGTGTAGTACTGGAAGCCGTAGAGCCTGTTGTATGCGAGCTGCTGGAAGAACAGCAGGAATACTATGGCAGTGGCGATCTTCATTGAGCCGGATTTTTTCCAGCGAAGATCCTCAAAGCCCTCGAAGGGGTGCATAATTACATGCTTTACAAATTGTCCCTGAGTCAGATCAAGCATTATGCACCACCCTTTCTTTTGAACGGAAGTCTGATTATCCTGCGCTTGTCAAGGATCTTCAGAACATTCACTGCGATAACTATAACAATGATTATGAGCACAGCGGGAGTGAGGTATTTCTGGAGAAGGATATCTCTGTAGCCCTCAAATGCTCTGTTATAGCGCTTTCTGCTGATAGCGATCTTGAAGTACTTCATGGCATCCTTGTACTCTCCCCTGTTGAGGAGCGCATTGCCGATACCGATATACGCACGGCGGTAATTGCCGTCACGCTTTATTACTTCCATCCATGGTCCGTAGGATTCATCGTAGTGACCGCTGTTGTAAAGATTTGTTGCCTCTGTAACGATCTCACCGAATTCCGTTCTCTTGAATATGGTGATACCGTTTTTTCTGGAATCGAGAACATAGATAAGGTTATCATTGGTCTCGATGGCTGTTGCGTTCTGGAATGTGCCGAGCTGGTTGCCCGAGCCGCCCACAACGAACATGAGATTTGCAAGCTTGTCGTACTGGAATACACGGCCGTGAGCGAAATCGAGAAGATTTATCTCACCATTGGGGCCGATATCCACATCCACGATGGATGACTGCTTGGTGTAGATCGACCAGTATGCGGGGGCGATATCACCGAAGGTCATTTCATCCGCACCGAGAGTGGCAAGGATATTGGTTCCTTCGGGATTTACCTTTTTGACCGTATCCGTCTTTACATCCGGAGATTCCGAAACGGTGTAGTCAAAGCCCACCGCAGTGGAACGGATAGAACGGTCTCTCTGCTCCTGTGTTGCAATGGTGTTCCAGAAAGCGTTCATCACGATAGTGGCAGTAGCCTCAACACGGTTGGCACCGAAGAAGCCGAGGAACTCGCCGTCCTTGTCGTACATTACAGAGCCCTTTGTTACCGAGCCTACGACGATGTAAACATTGCCGGCCTTGTCAACTACTACCTTTTCGGGCTTGAATGTAAGCTCCTGGGTGTAGATCTCGGACTTCGGCTTTTCAAACATTCTGTCCACAACACCGTTTGCATCACATTTAAGGACGCGGCTGTTTTCCGTATCACAGATGTAAATAAAGCCTGTGTACTGGTCAACGAAAACACCCTGCGGCGCGTTGAGCTTGAGCTCCTCCTGCTGGTATTCAAATTTGTCGAGAATATCCACCAGATTAAAATCAAAATCAGTAATAACTATTCTGTTATTGCCCTTATCAACTATATAGATCCTGTCGTCGTGGGAAACATAGATATCCGAGGGCTCCTTGAACTGGAGAAGACTTTTCCATTCGTCCTCATCGTAATCAAAGCCCGGCATGGCCTCGATCCTCTCGTAAAGGCCGTTTATCATCTTTCCGTCAACGAAGTTCTCAGCGGAATATCCCACCTGCGAAGCGACCGCGTCGCCCCACCTGTCATAGCTGTAAGGGTCATAGCTCTCCGATGCATAAACGCGCGACGCAAAACTGAGCGTAAGCGTGAGCGCACCTGCAGCGGCGATAAGTCTCTTTATTGCAGACATATCATCACCCTTTTCCTTTTTAAATATCAATCCTTCATACCTGCGTGTGCCATTGTTTCCATGACATTTCTCTGTGCAAGCACGAATACGAGCAGCGGAGGGATCATCAGAACGACCGCAGATGCGGCGATCGCGCCCTGACGCGCCATACCTGCCGCAGCGATCTGCTGCACAACAACGGGAATGGTCTTGAGTGCCTCATCGTATACAAGACCGCCGCCGTTTGTATTCCACGCCGTCTGGAATTCAAAGATGATGATTGTCATAAGTGCGGGTTTGCAGTTGGGCATCACGATACCCCAGCATATCCTCATAAGTCCGGCACCGTCCACCTTAGCGGCCTCAATCATAGCGTCGGGTATGGTAGACATGGACTGACGCATAAGGTAAAGTCCCATGGAAGTGGAGATTATGGGGAGGATAAGTGCGGAATAGGTGTTGATCATGCCCAGTGTGGCCATAACCATGTACTGCATGATGTAAAGAACAGTAGAGTTGAAGAGGAGCGCGATAACTACTACCTGATTGAGCAGCGCATTGCCGGGGAAGCGGCACTTTGCAAGAACGAATGCCGCAGTAGATGCGAAGAGCACATGGAGCACTGTCGCAGCAACGGTAACGAATACGCTGTTGAATACATTTCTTGAGAAAGGCACCCATGAATTGTTTGCGATCTTGAACAGATCACGGAAATTGTCTGTGGTGGGATCCATCGCATAGAGCTTAGGCGGCATGAGGAACACTTCCTGTACCGGCTTGATTGAGTTTACCACTGCAAGATAGATGGGGAAGATCATGAAAAGTCCCATGAAGAAAAGGAGAAGGAATATTCCTATATCATTTGTCCATGACTTTCCGACTCTTTTGTTGGAGCCCTTTGATCTGAGCATCTTCTGATGCTCTTTTTCCCTGCGCTTTCTGAGTGCAGCAAGTGCCGCCGCATTTTCCTGCTCCTGCATAGCTGCGATCTCAGAGGGCTTCAGATTTTTCTTTTTCGCCATTTGCCCACCCCTTAATCAACATACTTGCCGAGCATCTTGCCGACGAGGTTGTTGCACACAAGCATTACGATAAACAGAACGAAGCATATTGCAGACGCATAGCCCATCTCATATCTTACCCAGCCGTAGTCGAAAGCGTGAGTCATGATGGTGTGGACCTGATAATCCGTTGAGGGGAAGCCTGCAAGGGTACGGCCGACGATATCGACTGTAAATGCGGATACGATCTGCATTACCGCAGCAAACATCAGAGAAGGTCCCATTGAGGGGATCGTGATGAACAGCAGCTCCTGCCAGCGGTTCTTGATACCCTCGATCGCACCTGCCTCATACATGGACTTGTCTATGCCCTGGAAACCTGCACGCATCGCAAGGAAGCCTGCGCCCATGGATACCCACAGCTGAACCACGATAACGCAGCCCAGTACCAGTCTTCCGTCAGTGAGCCACTGCATAGCAGATGTGGTAAAGCCAAGCTCCATGAGGAATGCATTGAGATAGCCGTACTGGTCGCCGGAGAATATCAGCTGCCATACAAAGTAGATATTTCCCGCCATTGACGGCGCATAGAAAATAAGTGTAAACAGTGTTTTAAGTGACTGGTGGAGCTCATTGATGAGCCATGCCAGCATGAACGACATCACATAACTCAGAGGACCTGTAAAAATCGCAAAGATCAGTGTCGTTCTTATGGATTTCATGAATACATCATCATCCATAAACATCGTGTAGAAATTCTGAAAACCAACCCAGCGGGGAAAGCTTGCCATATCAAAGTCGGTAAAGCCGATAGGCAGCGACATGATAACGGGTATGACCGTGAAGATGATAAAGAAGATCATGAACGGTGCCAGCATAAGATAGCACATATAATTTCTCTTCATCTCGTGGAGAGTATAGTCTCTTCTCTCCTTGCGGCTCATTTTCCTCTCTGAGGGAAGCAGGATCTCTTTCTTAGCTGCTTCTGCCAAAATTATTGCCCTCCCTATTGATCCAAGCCTAAATTCTTGCGCTTTCTTGTGATCTCTGCGTTAATGTCTCTGTTGTACCAGCGCAGCTGTTCTCTTGCATTCTCATTCTCGTTTACTACCGAACGGAACGCATTCATTATAGAACGGGTAACAACATAGGACGAAGGTGTGATCGGGATCTCATCGAGCTGCTCGAGCTGAGCGTTGATCTTTTCAAGATCCGATCTTGACCAGTTGAGCTTCTGGAGCGCGTTCACATTCGCGGTATCAAATCTTCCGAGAGGTCCCATAACGCCCTCGACATTTGTGCCGTACTCAACCATTACATCGTCGGATGTGAACCACTTGATGTACTCCCACGCACCGCTTACATTCTTGCAGTTTTTGAGGATGATAAAGCCAGAGCCGCCTGAGTTCGCAGCATGGGATACTGTGCCGTCTGCGCGTCTTGTACCGGGTACAGGGCAGAAATCCCACGCACCGTTTATCTCGGGTGCAGCGACCTTGAGCTGGTTATAGAACGCATTGTAGTTCTGGATTACGATAGGCGCTTCGCCTGTTCTGAATCTTGTGAATGCGTCATATGCCTGATCGAACTGATACTTTGTGTAGAATGTCGTCCACTTGTCGAACGCATCGTTTGCCTCGATGGAATCGAAATTGGTAGCCGTCTGATCCTCATTATAGTAGTTCGTGCCGGTCTGGAGCATGAGCATCGCAAAGGTGTGGCCTACCTCGGTAGCAGGTGCCACCGCATTGCCGCCCACATTCGCAGGAAGGATAAGACCGGGCTGCATATACTTTCTCTGGAGAGCGGGGAGCATATCAATAAGATCATCCCATGTCTCCGGAGGTGATGTGATGCCGAGCTCGGAAAGCGTATCCGTGCGGTAGAACATCATGGGGAAGTTTCTTGAAATGGGGATGCCGTAGGTGTGGCCGTTGAACTGGTAATGAACAAGCGCCTTATCCTGGAAACGCCCCTTTACCTCGTCAAAGCCGTCCATGCCGTCTACGGGTTGGAGCAGACCTCTGATAGCAAGGTTTACGGGGAATTCGCCGCCCACGAACATTGCAACATCAGGTCCCTTGCCTGCGAGCACGGCCTCCATTATAGTACCCTGAACAAGGTTGATGGAAACATCTATCCCGGTTTCGGGCACAAATTCGGACTCGGTGAG
>CAMHMM010000154.1 GCA_946186215.1 uncultured Ruminococcus sp.
GCAGTAATCAAGATCACACTCGGGATCTGCTACCTTGTAGCCTACAGTCTCATGGACATAATCATCCCTGCAGGAAAGCGCAGACGCGATAGCCTCAACGCCGCCTGCAGCGCCGAGTAAATGTCCAGTCATGGATTTGGTGGAGCTGATCACAACATCCCTGGCATGGTCGCCCAGCGCAAGCTTTATCGCAATGGTCTCAAACAGATCATTGTGATGTGTGGATGTGCCGTGGGCATTGATATAATCGATATCCTCAGGTCTGAGTCCTGCCTCGGTATACGCCATTTTAATCGCAGCCGCAGCAGCCTCACCTGTGGGTGAGGGACTTGTCATATGGTATGCATCGCCTGTTGCACCATATCCTGCCACTTCTGCATATATCTTTGCACCTCTTGCAACAGCGTGCTCCATTTCCTCGAGAACGAGCACACCGCTTCCCTCGCCCATAACAAAACCGTTTCTTTCAAGATCAAACGGTATCGAGCAGCGCTCGGGATCATCGCTTCTTGAAAGCGCCTTCATATTGTTGAAACCTGCAAGGGCAAATTCGCTTATGGTGGATTCTGCACCGCCCGCGATACACACATCAAGATAACCATCCTTTATCTTGCGGAAGGCCTCGCCGATAGCATGGGTAGCACTCGAGCAGGCAGTTGTCATGCAGAAGTTATCGCCCTTGAATGTGCCCATCTTGTGCTCAAGAGCCTTCATTGCGATAGTTCCCGCAGCCATATTCCCGATGGTCATCGGGATATAGAATACAGATACCCTGCCCGGTCCCTTTTCAAAATATTTCTTTGTTTCGCTTACCGTGAGACCGAGCCCGCCTATGCCGACACCGCAGATAACGCCTGCGCGATAGGGATCGATATCCGAAAAATCAGAGCCCGAATCAGCAAGGGCATCAAGTGCCGCACTTACGGCAAACTGAGTAAATCTTTCGGTTCGCCTTTCTTCCTTTTTGTCTATCCATTTCGAGGGATCGTAGTCATTTACAAGGCCCGCGAGCTTTACCTCAAATTCAGGGCTAACTCTGTCGCCGAGAAAGGAAAAACCTCTTTTTCCTGCCTTCAGACCGTCCCAGAATTCGCCTACGGTATTTCCCAAAGGGGAAACTATCCCCATTCCTGTTATTACAACACGCTTCATAAATCCGCTCCTGTCAAGAGATCTCTCACATACTGAGTCCGCCGGAGATCTCGATCACCTGTCCTGTAACATATGATGAATCCTCGGATGCAAGGAATGAAACCACTCCTGCGATCTCCTCAGGCTCACCGTAACGCCTCATAGCAATAAGATCAAGCATTTTCTGCTTCTGTTCATCGGTAAGCTGATCTGTCATGGGCGTGTGGATAAAGCCGGGTGCCACAGCATTGCAGGTGATGCCCCTTCTGCCGTACTCCTTGGCAGCAGTCTTTGTCATACCGATGATAGCAGCCTTTGACGCTGCATAGTTTATCTGACCGGGATTTCCGTAAAGGCCGGTAACAGATGCAAGATTGATGATATGTCCGTGCTTCTGGCGGCTCATAACACCGCACACGAGCTTCATCATATTGAAAACGCTCTTCTGGTTTACGGCGATAACAAGATCATACATAGCCTCGTCCATCTTGGCCATGAGCATATCCCTTGTTATACCTGCGTTGTTTACGAGGACATCAATTGAGCCGAAGCGCTCCTTTACAGCCTTTACAAGCTCCTCGCACTGATCGTACTTCGATACATCCGCGATAAAGATCTCGGCCTGAACGCCGAATGCCTTTACCCTGTCGATTATATCGTTATTTTCAAACATGGACATATTGATATCGTTGAATGCGATATCAAAACCGTCCTTGGCCAGTCTGAGGGCGATCGCAGCACCGATGCCTCTTGCAGATCCGGTAATAATAGCACAAGCCATAGTAGCTCCCCCTGTGTTAAAAATTCGGTATGTGATCCTGTTCCCGCAGGATCACGCTGTCAGAAATCGATGTTCAGAAGCTTTCCTGCACCGCTCATGATATCCTCAACGATATCCTTAACGGGCTTTACATCATTTACCATGCCTGCGATAAGTCCGCAGAGCATCGAGCCTTCATCCACATTGCCGTCAACAACAGCCTTGCGCAGAGAACCCACTGTAAGCGCCTCGAAATCCTCCGGAGGTGCAGCATTTTTCTCCATTTCCTGAAGCTTTCTGGTATATTTTGATTTAATGCATCTGCAGGGCGAGCCGGAATAAAAGCCCGTAATGGCATTATCCGTATCCTTTGCCTTGACAACCGCATTCTTGTAGTTCTCGTGTATCTTGCATTCATCAGAGGCGAGAAATCTCGTACCGATCTGTACGCCCTCAGCGCCGAGCATCCATGCTGCTGCAACGCCTCTGCCGTCTGCGATACCGCCCGCTGCGATAACAGGCACCTGATCTCCCACTGCATCCACGATCTGCGGAACAAGGCACATCGTGGTGTTCTGGCCGATATGACCGCCTGATTCCGTGCCCTCTGCGATGACCGCATCAGCACCTGCTTTTACAAGACGCTTTGCAAGAGAGACTGCGGGAACAACGGGGATCACCTTTATCCCTGCTTCCTTCCACGCAGGAACATATACTCCGGGATTTCCCGCACCGGTTGTAACGAAAGCCACCTTCTCGTCGATGACCAGCTGAGCCAGATCCTGAGCATTCGGCGACATGAGCATGATATTCACGCCGAAGGGCTTATCCGTAAGCTCCTTGCACTTTCTGATCTCACTGCGAAGATAATCTATAGGAGCAGAGCCGCCTGCGATTATTCCCGCACCCCCTGCATTCGATACCGCAGATGCAAGAGTGCTTTCGGCGATCCACGCCATTGCACCCTGAAGCAGCGGATACCTGATCCCAAGGAGCTTTGTGATCCTGTTTTCCATTTATTTCCCGCCTTTCATCAATATTCAAATATTGCGGCACCCAGGGTAAGCCCTGCGCCGAAGCCCACGATACATACGATATCGCCGCGCTTTATCGCATTGTTCTCCACTGCCTCATTAAAGGCTATGGGAACCGAGGCGCTGGATGTATTGCCCGTATGATCGATGGTAGTGTAGAATTTATCTATCGGAATGCCGAAATTCTTTGCAGCCGTTTCCAGTATCCTGATATTCGCCTGATGGGGAACGAAGAGATCTATTTTGTTAAGATCAAGGCCTATCCTGTCAGCAGCAGCCTTTGCAGCACGGGGAAGAGCCTTTGTAGCAAATTTGTAGACCTCCTTGCCGTTCTGGACAAGAACCCCCATCGGAGCCTCGGGATCGCTGCCGTCGGGCATTTCCTCGGCATTCTCCTCAAAGGGATTGGGCACATGACCTACCTTTGCATAGAGGTATTGCATACCGTTGCCGTCTGAGCCTATCCAGCTCGAGAAAAGGCTGTCCGAACGCTCGATTATCATAGCAGCCGCACCGTCCGCAAAAAGAACGCAGGAAGAACGGTCATTGAAATTTGTGATATACGAAAGGTTCTCATTTGCAACAACAAGGATATATTTTGCCTTATCATCCGTAAGAAGGTATCTGTGCGCGATATCCACCGCAAACACAAACCCCGAACAGGCAGCCGAAACATCGAATGCCGCCGCATTCTCCGCACCGATCTCACGCTGTATCATGCAAGCCATGGACGGAGTAAAAAAATCGCCTGTTATAGTGGAATCTATTATATAGGAAATATCGAGGGGATCTATCCCTGCGCGTTCGATGGCCTGCTTTGCAGCCTGTGCCCCCATATACCATGTGGGCTCACCGCAGGACATACGCCTTGTGGAGATACCTGTCCTCGTGCGTATCCATTCGTCATTGGTATCGACGATCTTTGCCATATCATCATTTGTGATCGTGAGAGATGGTGTATAAGATCCGGTCGAAAGTACCTTTATTCCCATCATGCACCTCCGCATTATAATTTCGTTCTGCCTTTTGGGAGAAGAAACGGATAAAGTAAAAACCTATCCGGCATCTCCTCAGAAAACAAGGATAAACAATATATGTCCAAATCCCCGGCAGACCACATAACTATTTCTATTCTACTACATTTTCCACCCATTTGTCAATAGAATTTTGCTATTTTGTCTGAAACGCCATTCAGGAATTCATATGATATTCATAAAGATATGCTATAAATCTAAGGAAACGCTGAATAAATGTATCTTCCCCGCATCTGACAGGGAAGATACTCCGGATTGCAGCAACATCAAAGTCTTTCACACACAGAAAGAAAATGCCCATTAAGTTCATATGTACGGAAAATACATCCGTATGCTTCAAATTCACGGTCTCTTTCCGGAAAGCTCACCTCTCTGACAACCGCCATTCCCTTTCCGCACATTTTTGAATATGCTTCCTTTAATGTCCATATCCTCAGAAATTCCCTGCGCGGATCGTCTGATACCATTATAAGCGAAAGCTCCTCTGCCGAGCACACTCTTTTTATAATGCTTTCTCTCACTGTCCTGTCCGTTTTTTCCGCATCTATCCCGCAGTACTTTTCCGATGTCATACAGGCCACGAGGCCGCCGCAGTGAGTAAGGCTTATATTAATATCGTTCCCCGAAAGAAACGGCCTGCCCGCATCATCCTTGCAGACTGTATGATCGGTTATCCCCTGCTTTTCAAGGATATCATCCAGAAGAGCATATGCAGCATTGTGCAGATCGGTATATGCAGCCGAGCCGATATAGCTGTATGCGATCATGACTGCTCCTCCGCTGACGGTGCGCTGTGTCTTATCCTGTACACGGCTATTGCGGATGTGATGATATTAAGTACATTAAATACCGTGGAAACATAGCTTTGTATCAGAAAATCATGCACCGTCCAGAAGGACATCAGAAAAATCACCAGGAACTTGAATTTCTCTCCCTCAAATTTATCAAGGAAAAATGTGTAGATTATCGTAGGGAATATGGGTATCCAGCCGATTATGCCCTTTGTGTTGAAAATGATCGTGAGTATGACGAGCAGAATTGAAAAAATAAGCTTTGCTGCAAAGGAAAGCCTGTTTTTCTGTGCAAGTATATTGCGGGGAACGCACAGAAGATTTACCACTGTACCTGAAAGCGCATTCAGTATGATGCACACAATAGCGCTCAGTGACATCTGCACGCTCTGCAGAAAGATCGTTTTGTTCTTATCCTTGACATATCCGCTTATCACCAGCACAGCACAGGCGATAAGCGATATCCCGTTCCCGATAAGCACCCGTACAGTGCCTACGCTATCCATGGAACTCCTCCGTTTCCATAAAACAAAAGGGTAGAAAATAATTCTACCCTTGCGAATCTATTTGATATACAGCATTATCACAAGCGGCGTCTGTCATGCCCGCCTGCCG
>CAMHMM010000155.1 GCA_946186215.1 uncultured Ruminococcus sp.
CAGGGTGAATATATGCGTCAGTCGATATTGACAATACCTATCAGCGAGATACTTGAACCATGTCAGGGCTGCCCCGTGTGCCGTATGCGCGATACACTTGAAACGCGCACTGTGGAGTATATCATGGGTGCGGCGATGATGGAGCCAGATGTTCGCATAGAGACCAACCGCGCGGGCTTTTGCAGCACTCATTTTGCACAGATGCTCAGACAGAAGAACCGCCTTTCACTGGCTCTGATGCTCCAGACACATCTTGAAACGGCGGAAAGCGAGCTGTTTGCCCGCAAAAAGCTTTTCGAGAAAAAGGATAAGAAGAAACGACGACTTTCGGAGATCAATTCGAGCTGCTTTGTCTGCGAAAAGGTGGACTGGGGCATGGAGCGGCTGCTGCGGACATTCTTTGAGGTGTTCACCGAGGACAGCGAGCTTTATTCAAAGCAGGAGTATATCTGTCTTCCTCATTACGATCTTCTTGTGTCCGCCGCTCCGGAATATCTCAGGGATAAGGCACTTGAGCGATTCAACACTATGACCGCGGAGCTTGTAAAGCGCCATATGGAGCTTTTGTATGCGGATGTTTCCAAATACTGCACTATGTATGATTACCGCAACAGCGGCAAGGATGCGGACTGGGGCAATTCCCGCGACAGCATAGAGCGATCGATCGAATTTCTCACCTCGCGCGATCCTGCAAAGGGGCGTAAATAATACCGAAGCGTTTTCCTGCGGCCGGACATTTGTTATAGCGCCGAACCACCTCGCCGCTATGCGATATACACATAAAAGTTACCGTGCCACTAATAAAGCCGGCACCATAAAATGCATCAGCGAAGTGGGTGCAGGCTTTGTCTTAAGTGTAAAATAACAGCAGGTATAAAAGCTTCGAGCCGCTATTGAAAGTTTACCCACAAAATAGCATACGAGTAGCTGTCGGCCTTGCCGTTTATGTAATGATTATACACGCATAAAAGTTACCGTGCCGCTAATAAAGCTGTCACCATAAAATGCATCATCGAAGTGGGAGCAGGCTTTGTCTTAAGTGTAAAATAACAGCAGGTATAAAAGCTTCGAGCCGCTATTGAAAGTTTACCCACAAAATAGCATACGAGTAGCTGTCGGCCTTGCCGTTTATGTAATGATTATACACGCATAAAAGTTACCGTGCCGCTAATAAAGCTGTCACCATAAAATGCATCATCGAAGTGGGTGCAGACTTTGTCTTAAGTGTAAAATAACAGCAGGTATAAAAGCTCCGAGCCACTATTGAAAGTTCACCCACAAAATAGCATACGAGTAGCTGTCGGCCTTGCCGACCTTATTGACAATGTGCGTTATTTATGATAGAATGGTATCAGACATATCTGATGAAGGGAATGATGAGCGTTGGCAAAGTTTGAATCGGGCATGGAATCCATGGTTGATACCTATATATTTGAAACCACCTCTCTGCTTGAACAGTTGGATCAGATACTTATCAAGACCGAAAGCGAAAGCACCTTCGGCGAGGATGAGATAAACGAGATATTCAGGATAATGCACACGATCAAGGGCTCATCAGCGATGATGGGGCTTGAAAATATGTCACATCTTGCTCACGCCGTGGAGGATATGTTCTACATAATCCGCGAGGACAAGCCCGACATCAGCGATACAAGAACGCTTTACGATCTGGTCTTCACCGCCTCGGATCTTCTGAAGGCTGAGATAGACATCGTTCAGGATGAGGATACTCCTCCTACTGATTTTTCGGAGCATATGCGCCGTATACGCGATTACGCCGCAGTGCTCAAGGGCGTAGTTTCCGCACCTGCTCCTGCTGCTGAAAAGCCTGCGGTTGCCGCACCTGCCGATGCAGGCGAGATGGTCGAGGTGCTGACCTCGGGCGGTGCCGGATATACCGCACTTGTCACCTTTGAGGATGATGCGGTGATGCTAAATCTCCGTGCCCTGATAGTTGTGAACAACATCATGGAAAAGTGCAGCAGCATAAGCTATGAGCCCGCAGATATCGAAAATAATTCCGATACAGCCGATTTTATCGCAAAGAACGGCTTCAGGATAACATATACTCCCGTTGAGTCGTCAGGAGCCGAGGAGATAACCGAGATAATCCGCTCCACAACATTCGTAAAGAATGTGACCACAGAGCAGCTGCTGGCGGTAAAGTCTGTCCCCGCGGCATCGCTTACCACCGTTAAAGTGATGTTCGAGCCTGACTGCAAGATGGAAAACCTCCGCGCCATGATGGTCATAAACAATATCAGGGACGACTGCGAGATGCTCGCTTACTATCCCGAAGATATCGAGAGCGATCAGGCAACAGCACAGATCATAAAGACCGACGGATTTATCATCCGTTTCAGGGCATCCATACCCAATGAGGAGATATACCGCATAATCGGCGAAACTCCCAGCGTCAGAAGTGTGGATGAGATAAACCATGAGATACACGCTGATACCGCAGAGGAAAGGCCTGAAATGGCAGAAGGCCAGAGCCCCGCTGCTGTACCCGCAGCAGAAGCGGCTGAACCCGCAAGGACAGGCGCACAGCCCGTTCAGCAGCACCAGAGCTCCAAGAAGCACGGCGAGAAAAAGCAGTCGCTTATCTCTGTTAACCTTTCCAAGCTCGACCAGCTCCTGAACATGGTGGGCGAGATCGTTATAGCCGAGGCTATGGTAACATCCAACCCAGACCTGAAGGGACTCAAGCTCGATAATTTCCAGAAGGCTGCAAGACAGCTCAGAAAGCTCAATTCCGAGATGCAGGATATCGTCATGAGCATCAGGATGGTGCCTATATCGGGCGCATTCAATAAAATGACGAGAATAGTCCGCGACATGAAGGTAAAGCTCGGCAAGGAAGTAGACCTTGTTTTCGAGGGCGCGGAAACAGAGGTGGATAAGTCCATAATCGACAGCCTCAACGATCCTCTGATGCATATGGTGAGAAATTCCATGGATCACGGCATCGAGGAGACTGCCGCAGACAGGATAGCCGCAGGAAAATCCCCCGTAGGAAAGATCACCCTTTCGGCATATTCCTCATCGGGCGAGGTCGTTATCATCGTTGCGGATGACGGCGCGGGTATGGATCCCCAGAAGCTTCTCACCAAGGCTGAAAGAAACGGTATCCTCACCAAGCCCAGAAGCGAATACACCGATAAGGAAGCGCTGAACCTTGTAATGCTCCCCGGCTTTTCCACCAATGAAAAGGTCACGGAGTATTCCGGCAGAGGCGTGGGAATGGATGTTGTCAAGCAGAATATCGAAAAGCTGGGCGGCACTGTTTCCGTTGATTCAAAGCTGGGACAGGGTACGAGCTTTATCATAAAGATACCGCTTTCGCTCTCCATCGTGGACGGCATGGAGGTCTCCGTAGGAAGATCGATATTCACTATCCCCATAAACTATATCAAGGAATCCTTCAAATTAAAGCCCAATCAGCTCCTTACCGATACCGACGGTCATGATATGATCATGATAAGAGGCGAGTGTTTCCCGCTTATCAGGCTTTATGAGCTCTATGAGCTGGAGGGCGCACAGCAGGATCTCTACGAAGGAATAATCATCCTTGCAGAGGCCGACGGCAAGAGCGCCTGCCTTCTGGCGGACGGGCTTATCGGCGAGCAGCAGGTCGTTATCAAGCCTTTCTCGCCGCTACTCAACAATTTCGGCGTAAAGCAGAACGGAATGTCGGGCTGTTCCATACTCGGCGACGGTTCCATCACTATAATACTGGATGTTTCAAACATCATTACCGATATGTAGGAGGAGCGCTATGACATACGATACAGATGTGCAGACATTTGATACATCGGGCGGCGAGGTGCTTCTTTTCTCCATAGATGATGTTATCTACGGTATCGAGATCAAGTATATCAACGAGATCATCAGCTATGAGAACATAACCGTTGTTCCCAAGGTGCCCCAGTATATCAAGGGCGTTATCAACATCAGAGGACAGATAGTTCCCATAATCAGCGTGCGCCGCAGATTCGGCAAGGAGGATATCCCTCCTGATGAAAGGACCTGTGTCATCGTGCTTGAATTCGACGGCTCGAATCAGGTGGGGATAATCGTGGACAGAGTGCGCGAGGTAACGATGGCAAAGCCCGAGAATATCTGCGCTACGCCAACACACAAGAATGTGAATGCAAATCACTATATAAAATACATCATTGAGGATGAGGGCGGGATAAAGCTCCTGCTCAACTGTGAAAAGCTCGTTCTGGAGCTGGATAAATAAATTGGAGTAAAAAGGCACGGCTGCCGGAGAGTGGCTTTCTGTCCGCTCGCTGTTCTGCCGTGCTTTGCTAAGGAAAAAGAAAATGCAGTTAGAAGATCTGTTCAAGACTGTCACAGACAGGTTCAATTTTGACGATGTCTCATCAAAGACACCGCCCTTCAAATGCCCGCGCTGTATGGCGGCTACCGATGCCGAGGATTTTGCGGCAGGCTCATGGGTATGTCCCGAATGCGGCTATCATTCAAGGCTCAGGGCCTGGGACAGGATAGGCATTACCGCAGACAAGGGCACATTCGAGGAGATAGACAAGGGGCTGTCGTCCCTTAACCCGATAGATTTCCCCGATTATGAGGAAAAGATAAAGCAGATGCAGGAAAAGACAGGCCTTACCGAGGCCGTTGTCACCGGTACCTGTCTGATACACGGGGAAAAGTGCGTCATCGGCGTGATGGATTCGCATTTTATGATGGCTTCAATGGGAAGCGTTGTGGGCGAGAAGATCACAAGAGCGTTTGAGTATGCTCAGAGTCAGAATCTGCCGATTGTGCTGTTTACCGCTTCGGGCGGCGCGAGAATGCAGGAGGGGCTCATTTCCCTTATGCAGATGGCCAAGACCAGCGGTGCCGCCGCAAGATATGCACAGAACGGCGGGCTTTATATAACCGTTCTCACCGATCCCACCACAGGCGGTGTCACGGCTTCATTCGCATCTCTTGGTGATGTGATAATCGCCGAGCCCAAGGTGCTTGTGGGCTTTGCGGGCAGGCGCGTGATCGAGGGCACCATCAAACAGCGGCTTCCAGACGATTTCCAGTCGGCTGAATTTATGCTTGAAAACGGCTTTGTGGATATGATAGTGGACAGGAAGAATATGCGCCGCACTATCGCACATCTGATAAGGCTTCACAGGCCGCAGAACGGAGAGAAAAATGGCTGAGGAAATACTTACACCCTTTGACAGACTAAAGATAATCAGGCACAGGGACAGACCTACCATAAAGGATTATCTGCCGCTTATCTTCACGGATTTCTTTGAGATGCGGTGTCACAAGCGCGCCGTTATAGACGTCCGCCCATGACGGATTTTGCAGCCACTCGTCAAGGT
>CAMHMM010000156.1 GCA_946186215.1 uncultured Ruminococcus sp.
ATACTTTGCTGTTTTGATCAGTGCAGGCACGATAAAAATGCCCATTGCGATAGCGCCGCTTAATGCAAAGGTCTCCACAAGCCGGTCAAGGAACATTTCGTTGTCACCTGTGATAAGCGACAGCATCGTGTAGTAAGCCGATGTTCCGGGTACTATGGGGATTATTCCAACTGCCAGATACATTGTGACCGGAGCCTTGAGTATCCTTGCGGCGATCTCCGCATAGATAGCTGCAGTAACAGCTGCTGTAAGACAGCAGTTCACATCGGAATTGCTGGTCATCGTCATCAGATCAAAGACAAATCCGCAGAGTACAGCACCTGCTGCCGCCACAACGATATGATGTTTTCTGATGTTGTACAGCACGCCGAAACCGACAGAGCCGACAAAGCGCTCTATGCACGGCAGAACAAGGTCATTTAAAATATCCATTATTTTAGGATCCTTTTTATCCGAGATTTAGAGAGGAGGAAAGCACAAGACCTGTGCCCACTGCAAGACCGATCGCAGTCATGGCTGCCTCTGTCATTGAATACAGACCGGAAAAAATATCCCCGGAAATAAAATCTCTCATTCCGTTCGTTATCGCAACTCCGGGCACCATAGTGACCGTAGCGCCGATGATCATTTTGTCAAATCTCGGCACAAAGCCGCAGGAAAAGAAAAACATTGCTATAAGCGACATCACTGCGGAACAGGCAAAGGCAGAAAAGAAAACGCTGGGAGCCATGCGGTTGAGCCACACATGGACAAGCTTCATTATCACAGCTATGATGCCGCCGAGCAGTATCTCCTTTACCGAACCGCCAATTACCATCGTTGAGGTGCATCCGATGCAAAAATAGCTGATAAGCTTCATCGGAAGAGTATATGAGGGACGGGAATTTATCTCGTCTATCTTTTCCATTATGCTGTCCTTGTCAGGTCTGCGTGAGCATATCCAGCGGGAGAGTTCATTGAGCCTGCCTACTCTGTCAAGATTGGTGATCCGTGTGCCGACGGAGACGGAATTTGTCACAGGTGTACCGTTCTTGTCCTGCAGCGTTATGATAAAATTCGCAGGAGTAGCATATATTTCAGGGCGGCGGTATGAATATGCCTTGCATATCCTTTTAGCAGTATCTTCAACGCGGTAGATCTCCGCACCGTACCTTGTCATATATTTTGCTATCCGGCCGCAGACCTGCGTAAGCTCGCTTTCGGTCACATACACACCCCCATTTATTCTGGTGCACAACGGGCAATGTAGCCCTTGTGTTTTTTCTGTATCTTGAAAAACGCTGTCAGGAATTATGTCTGTTAACGGCCGAAGCCGCCGTTTACCCCGAGTACCTCACCGGTTATGAATCCCGATGCAGGGGATGAAAGGAACATCACGGCATTTGCCACATCCTCGGCAGTGCCCAGACGGCTCACCGGTGTTTCTTCAACAAGCGCGTCCATAGCCTCCTGTGTGTAGCAACTGTTCATATCCGTGTTTATCACTCCAGGAGTGAGGCAGTTGACCGTTATGCCAGATGGTGCTACTTCTTTTGCAAGAGCTTTGGTGAGGCCTATCAGTGCTGCCTTTGATGCACTGTAATGCACCTCGCAGGATGCCCCTGCTTCACCCCATATAGAGGAGATATTGATTATCCTACCGTATTTTTTTCGTATCATTGCAGGAAGAAATGCATGGATGAAATTATATGCGCCCTTGCAGTTGACTGCAAACATATTGTCCCACATTTCTTCGGAGATATCGGTAAAAAGTGCATCCTGCGCGATACCTGCGTTGTTTACAAGAACATCTGCAGGCGGGCATTCGGCTGCAAAGGCGTGTACCTGATCATAGCTGCGGACATCGCATTTTACCATGGTGATGCCATGCTTTTCGAGCTCTTCAGCCTTGTCATTGCTTTGAAGATATGTTCCGAACACATCAAAGCCGCCGTTTTTAAGTGCTATCGCACAGGCTCTGCCTATTCCTCTTGATGCGCCTGTCACCACTGCTATGCTCATGCTGCCTGCTCCTTCTGAGCCTTTCTGTCAAGGCTTTCTATAACAAAAAGAAGGATTATGGATATAAGGCCTGCCGCAGTGAGAAGAAGTCCGGTATTAAATCCCTTGGGAACAAAGCGCATATCTATCTCATGCTCTCCTGCTGTAAGATCAATGCCGATAAGTGCATCACAAAGCTTGACTGGCTCGACCTTTTTGCCGTCTACCTTGATTATCCATCCGGGTTCATAGCTGATGGTCGTGAACAATACACCGTCCTTCACTGCATTGACCGTTCCGGTGAGATGATCCTCCTTAAAGGATGTGACTTTCATTCCCTGTTCTTTTATCTTTTCGATATCGCTCCGGAAAAGCTCTTCATCGAGATAGCAGAATATCTTGTCCTTGAAAAGCACTTCCTTCTTTTCTTCGGTGACAGTCACGATGAATGAAAACTCCTCATGAGGTTCAAACCTGCCTAAGGTCTGTATGCACATATTGCCGCCTTCAAAGTAGTAATCAAGAAATTCCTTGTTGAGCCAGAGATTTACCTTGCGCTCATAAGACGAAGGCATATAAAAGTACATCATATCAGAGGTGGGAGCTTCAACGAAAAATTCGATATGTGCATTCTTTGAATCATCCACAGGGACATACTTGGTGTGGGCACCGTAGCTTGTCTGCCGCACATTTTCAGGCACAGTGCGAGCTACGAAGACCTCATGGAAATAGCGCTTGTCCTCATTGCCGACGATATGGGAGAGGAGCTTGTTCTGATTTTTGAAGGGATCGTCAAGATCAAAGGTTATGTCCTTTATGCTTTCGTCTGCCATAAACGCCACGGGAAGGGCATAGGGGTTTTCGTAGACTGCGAAAATATCCTCATTATCCTCATTTGTAAGGAGCAGCTTTTCGTATGATTTATCCTTGGGGATGCCATCGCCTGCGTTTTCCTTCTTCTCCTTATCCATGACATATTTTATGCCGAGTATGGCATCGGTGACATATGTAGAGCCCTTGTATTTGATATAATGTCCGCCGTAGGAGAAGCCCATCCTTCTTAAAAACTGGATAGGTGCGGCATTGAGCGTTGAGCTTGAATGAGAGATACCGAATGAGCCCATCGCAAGGGCATCGTTTACGGTGCGGTGATAGTTTTTCTCAATGCGATAGAATCCGCTTTCATCGAACGGATCGGCCTTGTAGATCATATCCACGGTGTCTCTGCCCAGTGTGATATATCTGTTGTAGGATGAATATTTGGAGTAAACGACATCCTCATTGATCGAATAAAATGTTGCCAGTGTGGTGCCGAAAAGCTCACCTACTACCAGCACGCCCATAACATAGACGAGTACTGTGCGAACGGCTGTGGTACCGTATTTGATAAATCTTGTAAGCAGTGCATAGACGAATGTGAACAGTACGGTGTACCACACGCTCAGGACAAGGTCAACGCCGTCATATTCCTGCCTGCTCACCCAGAATGCGAACAGTATCAGCGCCAGAGCGGAGCCTGCAAGCTCCTTTCGTGTTATCCCCTGAAGCCTTTCAAAAGTGAGGGCACCCATTACGAGCATAATGAAGCTGAATGTAAAGCTGTAGCGGTAGGGGAGCCAGTTGGGTACCTGCAGTCCATGCCATACAAGATCCACGGTAGACATATACATGGATGCGAGAATGGTCATCAGCACAAGCCCCAGTCCCATTTTTTCACGGAAGCGGATCTTTCTGTTAAGAAAGAACAGGGGGAGGAGTATTGCTGTTATTATGCCGCAGTATATGACGGGAGAACCCTCGGGACGGCAGGTATCGTAAACATTGGGAAGAATGTTCTTGAAGAAATCAAGAAAATCAAACTGTGTCGAAAGCTTGTAGCTGGGCTTGGTAAAGGAGAATTTTCCCAGACTGAGTGAGTAGTAGAGTGGCAGGAGTATCCATCCGGCAGTGCAGGCGGAAACGATGCCGCCAAGTGCAAAATGAATGCCTGAGCTGAAAAAGCTTTTGAAAGAAAATGTGTAGACCTTTTTGCCTGCAAAGTAGTAATAGAGAAAGTAAATTATGCAGAATATGGCGATCATCCAGCCGATGTAGAAATGCGCCATGAACATCAGAGACAGTGGGATGATGAAATTGAGCCACTTTCCTTTATCTATTATGAGCTCTATTCCGTACACGATCATGGGCAGCCAGATCAGGCCGTCGAGCCACATGGGGTTCATGAGCTGAACTATCATATAGCTCATGAGGGCATACATCATGGAAAATATCAGTCCGGTACTGCGGTGGCACTGTCTGGAATGAGTGATATAGTAAAAGAATGTGACTGCAGCTGTGCCAACCTTGCATATCTGCATGATAAGCAGCGATTCGGTCATCATTGAGCGAGGCAGGAGCATTGGTATTGCGACAAACGGGCTTGCAAGATAGTATGCAAACATACCCATAATCTCGCCGCTCAGGTTTCGGCTCCATGAATTGAACAGGCTGCCGTTCCCATGAAGTGCGTCCCTGAGATTTTCGTAATAGTACACATACTGCCCGTTAAGGTCGAGCACCAGAACGGACATATCCCCGAAGGGATGCACTCTGAATGCGGCATATGCGCCGAAAAGTATGGCTGCGGGTATAAGGAACACCGCAAAATAGATCTTGTGTGTCTTGATGTAGTTCGCGATTTTCGACAACAGGCCTGTTTTTTCCTTTGGATTTGTCTGCAAAGTCTCTGCAGGTGCATCGGTCTGCTCGGTCTGAACCGGCTGTTCGCTTTCCGCAGCTGTTTGCGTGTCCGTGACAATGTCGTTTTGTGGGACACTGTTATTAGTAATTATCTGTTCGGTATTGTCCATTTCTATATAAATTCTCCGTTTGGGATTTGCTGTTGATACAATCAATCATTATTATAGCATATATCAACACAAAATTCAAGCACAAATTTTTTCGGTCGGCAAGGACGGCGGCGAAACGCCGCTGTTACCCGCACTCTGATTTGCGGGCAACGCTAACTTGTGGCTCGGAGCTTTTATGCCTGCTATTATTTTACACTAACGGCAAAGCCCGCTGTTACCCGCACTCTGATTTGCGGGCAACGCTAACTTGTGGCACGGAACTTTTATGTCTGTTATTATTTTACACTAAGGGCAAATCCTGTTTTTCGGAAGGTTATGTTAAAGCCCGCACTCTCGCTGCTACGGGTGAGAGTGCGGGCTGAGTTTATTTTTTCCATGTTGATGGCGTGAAGAGGAGCAGCATCGGATAGAGCTCAAGCCTTCCTGCCAGCATGTCAAATATGAGCACATACTTCGAAATGATGCTCATGTCCGCGAAATTCATGGTCGGCCCGACTGCTTCCAGACCGGGACCGAT
>CAMHMM010000157.1 GCA_946186215.1 uncultured Ruminococcus sp.
ACAGCTTGGCAGGCTCAAGGTTGGCCACGAGGATTATCTTCTTTCCGATAAGCTCCTCGGGAGTGTACCACTGGGCGATACCCGAAACCACCTGTCTTGTGCCGAAGCCGTCGTCAAGCTCAAGGCGCAGCAGCTTCTTGGATTTCTTTATCTTTTCGGCGGTCTTTATCTGAGCTATGCGCAGATCGACCTTGCCGAAATCGTCGATATTGATAAGCTCGGAAATGGGAACGAGGTCAGCGGCAGGCTCGGGAGCGCCCGATGTTGCCTTGAAGATATCCTCAAGCTCCTGAAGCTCTTTAGCCACATCGATCCTGGGGAAGATGATCTCGCCCTTGTGGACGGTGACATTTGCGGGGAGAACGCCCCACTTGCCCGCATTCTCATAGCCTGTGGTGCTGTCGCAGCGGCCGGAGCCTATCTGCTCCCATACAACGGGCATTTTCGAGGGCATGAAGGGGAACAGGAGGGTGGTTGTTATGCGGATGACCTCGAGGAGATTATAAAGCACTGTTGCAAGGCGGGGTTTCTTTGACTCATCCTTTGCGAGTATCCAGGGCTCGGTCTCGTCGATATACTTGTTTGCTCTTGAAACGACCTTGAATATCTCAGCCAGTGCGAGATTGAGGGTAGTCTCGTCGATGCACTTATCAACGGTACCGCGCAGAGCTGTGGCCATTGAGATAAGATCCTCATCCACATCGCCGCTTTCCCTTTCGGTGATGAGCGTGCCGCCGAAATACTTGTCGGCCATGGCAACGGTACGGGAAACAAGGTTGCCCAGATCATTTGCCAGATCGGAGTTGATGCGGTTGATCATGATCTCGTTGGAGAAGTCCGAATCCGCACCCAGAGCCATTTCACGAAGGATATGGTAGCGTATGGCATCCGTGCCGTAGCGCTCGCCGAGGATCTTGGGATCCACCACATTGCCGATGGATTTGGACATTTTTGTGCCCTTGAAGGTGATCCAGCCGTGTACTGCGAGATGCTTGGGCAGCGGAAGATCGAGAGCCATGAGCATTGCAGGCCAGATTATTGCATGGAAGCGCATGATATCCTTTGCGACCATATGCACATCAGCAGGCCAGTATTTGTCATAGTCGTTATGGGCGCTGTTTTCGTAGCCGAGGGCGGTGATATAGTTGGAAAGCGCATCCACCCATACATACACCACATGGTCGGTATCAAAATCCACGGGGATGCCCCATTTGAAGGATGTTCTCGAAACGCACAGATCCTCCAGACCGGGACGGATGAAGTTGTTTACAAGCTCTGTTGCCCTTGTCTTGGGGCGCAGATAGTCTGTTTCGGTGAGGAGCTTTTCAAGTCTCTCTGCAAAGGGGGACATTTTGAAGAAATACGCCTCTTCCTTAGCCTCGATAACGGGGCGGTGGCACTCGGGACAGCAGCCGTTCTCATCGAGCTGTGTCTGTGTCCAGAAGCTTTCGCAGGGAGTGCAGTACTTGCCGGAATACTCGCCCTTGTAGATATAGCCCCTGTCGTAGAGCTCGCGGAATATCTTCTGCACGGCCTCAACATGGTAATCGTCAGTGGTGCGGATATAGCGGTCATAGCTTATATTCATATAGCTCCAGAGATCCTTGAATATGGCAACGATCCTGTCCACATACTCCTTGGGGCTGATGCCTTCGGCCGCTGCCTTTTCCTCGATCTTCTGACCGTGCTCATCGGTTCCTGTAAGGAACATGACATCATAGCCCTGCATCCTCTTGTAGCGTGCGATGGAATCGCAGGCTGTTGTGGTGTAGCAGTGCCCGATATGGGGATTTCCCGACGGGTAGTAGATCGGTGTGGTGATGTAGAATGTCTTTGCCATTTCATGTTCCTCCAGTATACACGGGAGCGGTCATGCTTCCGTTATTGCCAAATATAGAATTGCTCTATTGAATAATTATAGCACAACACGATACGAATTGCAAGTGTAAAATTCACCCGGTCGGCAAGGCAGGCAGAGCCTGCACCCACCCGGTCGGCAAGGCCGACAGCTACCCGTAAGCTAATTTGATGGGTAATGTTCATTTGTTGCTCGAAACTTTCATTTCTGCTCTGCTTAAAGCGGAAAAGCCTCCCTCGGGGAGGGAGGTGCCGAGCGTAGTGAGGCGGAGGGAGAACGCCCGCAGATATTAACAAAAATGTGCATTTTCATCTCCGACACAAATACTATCGTTAATGTGTTTGTCGGATATCAGATAGAACGCTGCCTGTAGTTATATCGTGATATATTATCCACATAATTTGTTCCGTTTCAACGGTAGCCTGTTGTCTTAAGCTGTATATTTGCAGCGAGTCAAAGGGGATGAAACACCAGAGGGACGGAGCATTCATTTGAAATAACGGCTGTATTTGTGCGCCGTCCCTCTTCGTTTCTCCCCTTTGTATCCCCTTTTCCCCACTCTTTTGTAATTTGCTTCCCGTTTGGACACCGTTTATAACCCACTCAGATTTTTGGGCACACTAAATCTTACATTCGCTCAGGTGTGTTCTGTGGGGACTGTCGCCGATGTATGACTGCTTTCTGCTTCATTTATCTTACCCTGTCATTCTGTCAGAGACCTGCTCTTAAGCTTATCAACCTCTCATATTAGTTTGTTCGGCGGGCAAAGCCCGCAGTTACCCGTATGTTTATTTGTGGGTAACTCTCATTTGTGGCTCGAAGCTTTAGTTCACCGCCGAATCGATCGATGCGAAAAAATATTTTCAAAAAAATTGTCCTTTTTCACGGGATCATCGGTTAAAGATACAGAAGCGAAAAAATAATCTCCTTGATCCCCTCCTTAAAAATCTCTATTTTATCCCAAATGATCAGGCGGAGCCGATTGCAGACGGCTCCGCCTTAATCATGTTATGCGATATGTTTTTGTCTGGTTGCAACAGATCGTTGAATCTGATCCGCATATGTGCTATAATGATACAGGATAAGATCCGCCGGAAAGGAGCCGATAAAATGACAGAGGACAGAATAACAAGGATAACGCTGATGGAGCAGCGGATGAACATGCTCATCGCCTGGCTCGGTGAAGATACCGCCCTGACAGATGATATCGCGGAAGCGTATCGGGCGCTCAATGATTATTACAGCAGCGGCGACTGGCGCAGCGATTATGAAGCAGACGAAAACGGCGGGCTACCCGACGGACTGCCGCGCGGTGTCCTTTCACAGGACGGGCTCTACGATGTGCTGACGGAATTTGAAGAGAAGATCAGAGATAGCAGGCACCCTATGACCTATGAGGAGGCTGCGGCGTTTGTTACACCTGGCCGGTACCGCCACTTCAAGGGCAATGAATATGAAGTGATCGGTATTGCACGGCATTCGGAAACATCCGAGCCTATGGTGGTGTACCGCGCACTGTACGGCGAGGGCGGACTGTGGACACGCCCTGCGAATATGTGGAACGAGACTGTGTGCAGGGACGGAAGGATATTCAAAAGATTTGAGCGGATAGAGCCTTAACGGTTTTCTGCAGATCAATGCTTTAATGATCAGCAGTAAACGGTTGAACTTAAATACTGACGGCGGCTCCGAAAGAAAACGAAGCCGCCGAATGTTTATCCTGTGTTTTATTTAGCTGACATACCCAGAGGATCAGAGCTGTAAAAAGCCTACCTTCTTGTATGCCTTGGAAACGGTGCGGTATGCTATGCGCTCAGCCTTTTCCGCGCCCTTTGTGTAGCAGTCCTTGAGATAATCCTTGTCGGTCATGAGGCGGTCGAACTCGTTTCTTACAGGTGCCAAATGGTCGGACACAGCCTCGCCTACGGCGATCTTGAAATCACCGTAGCCCTTGCCGTCGAATTCGCGCTCGATCTCGTCAAAGGACTTGCCGGTAACGCAGGAATATATGGTGATAAGGTTGTTTATGCCGTCCTTGCCCTCGGCAAAGCGCACGCAGGTGTCGGAATCGGTGATAGCACGCTTGAATTTGCGGATGATCGTGTCCTTATCCTCGAGGATGAAGATGCAGGAATTGGGGTTCTCATCGGACTTGGACATCTTGGATGTGGGATCCTGCAGGCTCATTATCTTTGCGCCCACCTCGCCGATATATGCATCGGGGATAGTGAAGGTCTCGCCGTATTTCTGATTGAAGCGCTGAGCGATATCGCGGGCAAGCTCCAGATGCTGCTTCTGATCTATGCCCACGGGAACAAGATCGGACTGATAGAGCAGGATATCTCCCGCCATGAGCACAGGGTAGGTGAAAAGTCCCGCATTGATATCGTCGGGGTGCTTTTCGGACTTGGCCTTGAACTGTGTCATTCTCGAAAGCTCGCCGAACTGTGTGGAGCAGGCGAGTACCCAGTTGAGCTCTGCGTGGCAGCGGTTGTGGCTCTGGATGAATGCGATGGAGCGCTCGGGATCTATCCCGCAGGCCAGCAGGAGAGCATATGCCTTCAGAGTGTTATGCCTGAGCGCAGTGGGATCCTGACGCACGGTGATGGCGTGCATATTGGCGATCATATAGATGCAGTTGTAATCCTCCTGCAGCTTTTTCCAGTTGCTCACCGCGCCGATGTAGTTGCCCAGTGTGAATGTTCCGGTGGGCTGGATGCCGCTGAGAATTATCTTCTTGTCCTTCATTTTATATCCCTCATTTGTTATGTATTCGATGCCGCCCCTTCGGGGGAAGGCTATTGTCAGTGTGGTTTTATGCGGCTTCTTGGCAGTCAGATCACTGCTGCGCGTTGCCGTTCAGACTTTCAACGAACCTGTCGAATGCGGCCATGCCCTTTGCATCCCTCTTGTATACGCCTGCGTGCTCGAGCACCTGTGCGAATACCCGTCCTGTTTCAAGCCTTATCCTGTCGGTTATCTGCTCCCTTGCTGAGCCTGCAAGCTCCGGCGCAAAGGTATCAGCCCAGTCTGCGTGTTTGGAGAGCACCTCGTCATTCCGGTAATCCCTGCCGTCGGCGATAAAGTCGCCCAGCCTTTCAAGCTCGCCCCTGAGCCTTGCAGGGAGAACTGCAAGCCCCATTACCTCGATGAGCCCGATATTTTCTTTTTTGATATGGTGAAGCTCTGCGTGGGGGTGGTAAACTCCCAGCGGATGCTCCTCTGTGGTGATGTTGTTTCTGAGCACCAGATCAAGCTCGTACATATCCCCGTTTTTGCGGGCGATGGGTGTGACGGTGTTGTGGGGCTCATTATCCGTGAATGCGAATATGAATGCATCCTCGTCGGTGTAGCCGCGCCATGCAGTAAGTATCCTGTCGGCAAGCTCCACAAGGCGTGAGCTGTCCTTACCCGAGAGCCTTATCACCGACATGGGCCACTTTACGATACCGCAGGACACATCAGCAAAGCCCGGAACC
>CAMHMM010000158.1 GCA_946186215.1 uncultured Ruminococcus sp.
CATAGCGCTCTTGCGGTCTATGCAGCCCTCTCCGGTAACTACGATATCCGCAGACTGTATTGCCTTGTCTATGCCAGAGGTGCGTATCGCAACATCTATACCGTGGACTATTTCACCGTTCAGAAAGGCGGTAAGAGCAAAGCCCAGTCCGCCCGCAGCACCTGTTCCGGGAATGTTTTCAGAGGCCTCGGGATGTATCTTATGAGTGACCTGTGCAAGTCTTCTCAGGTTCTCTTCATGTATGGGCAGGGACGATGAGGGTGCGCCCTTCTGTGATGCGAACACATAGCTGGCTCCGTTTGAGCCGAGCAGGGGATTTTCCACATCGCAGGCGATGTAGAATGCGCACTTGTCAAGGTCTGCCAGCTTTTGAGAATCATCTATCGAATAAAGCTCTGCCAGTCCTCTTGAACCGTAGGGTATCTGCTCGCCATTTTTGTCGAGGAGCCTGAAGCCCAGCGCCTGCAGGCAGCCTGCGCCGCCGTCATTGGTGGCGCTTCCGCCAAGACCTATTATGAATGTGCGTATGCCGCTTTTTACCGCATCCGCGATCATCTCGCCCACGCCATAGGTGGTCGTTCTCATGGGATCGCGTTCGGAATCCTTTAAAAGTGTGAGCCCTGCTGCGGCAGCCATTTCTATAACAGCGGTATCACCGTAAACTATGGCATATCTGGCGTTTATTTTCCTGCCAAGCGGATCGCTTACCTCCACATCGCGGTAAGTGCCGTCGAGAACATCCGCAAGCACCTGTGTTATACCCTCGCCGCCGTCTGAAACGGGGTAGACTGTGGTAACGGCATGGGGCATGACACGGCGTATGCCCTCTGCTGCAGCCTTGCCTGCCTCTGCTGACGAAAGACTGCCCTTGAACGAATCTATGGCAATTACTATATTCATTGATCTTTCTCCCAATTTCTTGTATACTCCACTGCCTTGTGCCAGCGTGAGAGCTTTCTTTCCCTTTCCGCAGAGCTTATCTGCGGTGAGAATATCCTGTCTGTGCGGATATTTCCCAGTATCTCTTCCCTGTCATTCCAGAACCCCACAGCAAGCCCCGCAAGATATGCAGCACCCGCCGCGGTTGTTTCTATGCATTCGGGGCGCACTACATCCGCATCTATGATATCCGCCTGCATCTGCATGAGCAGTTCATTTGAGGATGCGCCTCCATCGACCTTTAAGGATCTGAGCCTGCCGTTAAAATCCGCTTCCATGGCACTAAGCACATCACAGGTCTGGAATGCCAGTGATTCAAGCACCGCGCGGATGATGTGATATTTATTCACGCCTCTTGAAAGGCCTACTATCGCGCCTCTTGCATATGGATCCCAGTATGGGGCACCGAGCCCGGTGAACGCTGGGACTACATAGCAGCCGTTGGTGTCGTGAACTTTCCTTGCGAAAAACTCCGAATCTGCGGCGCTGTCCAGGATCCTGAGCTCATCCCTGAGCCACTGTATGGCAGAGCCCGCTACGAAGACCGAGCCTTCAAGGGCGTATTCCACTTTGCCGTCTATACCCCACGCGACTGATGCAACAAGGCCGTTTCGTGAGAAAACAGGCTTATCACCTGTGTTCATCAGAAGAAAGCAGCCCGTACCGTAGGTGTTCTTAACCTCGCCCGGTGCAAAGCAGCCCTGTCCGAACAGTGCCGCCTGCTGATCGCCTGCAGCACCTGCGATGCTGATACTGCCGCCGAAAAGCGCTGCATCTGTCTGGCCGTAAACAAAGCTGGACGGACACACGCGGGGAAGCATAGAGGAGGGGATATCGAGCTCCCGAAGGATATCTTCATCCCATTCAAGTGTGTTTATATTGAAAAGCATCGTTCTTGATGCGTTGGAATAGTCGGTAACATGGACCTTTCCACCGGTGAGCTTCCATATGAGCCATGTATCCACCGTGCCGAAAAGCAGCTCGCCTCTGTCGGCCTTTTCCCTTGCGCCGTCAACATTGCGGAGTATCCACTGTATTTTTGTGGCAGAAAAATACGGATCTATAATAAGTCCCGTCTTCTGTCGTATAATATCGGCATTCCCGCTCTGTGAAAGACCGACGCATATATCGGCCGTGCGTCTGTCCTGCCAAACGATGGCATTATACACGGGCTCACCTGTGGTTTTATCCCACACGATGGTGGTCTCACGCTGATTTGTTATGCCTATGGCAGCGATATCGGAGGCTTTTGCGCCTATACGCGCCATTGCTTCGGATATCACCGAATACTGGGTGAGCCATATCTCCTGTGCGTCATGCTCCACCATTCCGGACTGCGGGAAATACTGCGTGAATTCCTTTTGTGCAACTGAGCGGATGTCACCTTTTCTGTCAAAAATAATGCAGCGGCTGGAGGTGGTCCCAGCGTCCAGCGCCATTATATATTCCTTCATAAATATCTCCCGTCAGGGCGTGTCTTTGAGTATCTCCTTTGTTTTTGCGAGTACATCGGAAAGATAACTGAGATCGACGGCGTTATCGCCTGTTTCAATTGAATGGTTCGCATTTTCGTAAAGGTGCAGCGGCACATTATGTTCCGCACAGAGCTTTTTTATGTTTGCCGTATCAGCCCACTGGTCGGAGGTGCCGTGAAAGAAAACGCATCCTTCTGTCTGGTATTCAAAATCAAATTCAAGCGGTGTATACATTATGCATTCCGCGTTTATGCTGTGCTTTTCCCTGTACATCAGGGCAGCTGCCGTGCCGATGCTCTTTCCTATGAAAACGATCCTGTCGTAGTCTGTGAATGTGATGCTTTCAAGCTGCTCCTCGCTTTGCATAAGTGCGTGGTCAGCGGCGCTGCACATTTTTTCGTCATTGCCTTTGGAACTTTTGTCAAAACCGGAAAATGAGAGCCTTACCGTATCATACCCCATTTTAGCTGCAAGCTTTGAAGAGTAATACATCAGCGGCTTGTCACAGTTATAGCCTATCCCGGGAAACAGCACACAAAGCTTTTTCATATGCTACCTCTTTTCGCAGTCCGCACTAAGCGGAGAGGCATCCGGCAGAAGCCTCTCCGCTCTTTGATCAAAGCGCATTTTTGTTTGCAAGGATACGCTCGCAGGCCTGCTCGATGGCAATATCGAGGTCTGCCCTGTCATGGAGCTTTTTCTCCGCAAGCCCGATGGATATGCCGAATTTGTAGGGCTTCATCTTGGAAACATTGAAGTCTGAGATAAAACGATCCTTGCGGCGCACCACATCATCAACCGATATTATCTGGGATTTGCGGATCACTGCAACAAATTCTCCGCCGCCCATCCTGCCGATGAGGGCATTCTTTCCGAATGCGTGGCGCAGACAGTCGGATGTGAGCTTGATGGTGAAGTCGCCCTGGAAATGGCCGTAGGAATTGTTTATGGATTTAAGATCGTCAGTATCGGTGTAGCAGACGACAAAATCATCCTCCCAGGCGTTTGTGTTTTCTATAAGCTCCTCTGCGGCAAGGTAGAAGCCGCGGCGGTTGTATACTCTTGTAAGGTCATCCGTGCGTGACTGGTTTTCAAGCTCGGAATTCCTGTCGTTTACATCAACGAGAAGTCCGTTGAGCTCCTGGAGCATATTCAGCGTGCGTACTGCGGAGCTCAGCTGATATGTTACCAGCTCGATCTCTCTGAAAAAGCTGTCGTTTTCAGGCTCGAACAGTGCAAGACCGTATTGTGTTGATGCAGAAAAGAGCACCGTGGCAATGAGTATCCTCGGTCTGTCGGAAACGAGGAAGCTGTTCTTGAACACCTCGTTGGTGAACATCTTCTGTTCGTTTTCGGGAACGGAAACAACATTCGCACCGTAGCTGTAGGACTTGAAGAGCCACATCACATCATCAGGGAAATCAAAGCCGAAATTATGGATAACAGGCTTGCTCAGAACATAAAGATAGCTTGTTACCGAGCCGATGTTGCACAGCCTTTTCAGGATATCGGCATAGCTGCTGCGAAGATTGAGGCCGACTGTCAGCGAATCCCTTATGAATATATTTTCAAGATGGGAGCGGTCGAGTGTACCGATCTTATCAGTGGTCTTCTTTCGTGTAAAGGATTTTTTGAGGATATCATATATCTCTCGTACCATTGCGATGTTTTCGGGCCTGCAGCATCTGATTAACCACAAATATGCCACTTCGTGGATGGCGTACATCCTTGAAAGGCCTTTGAGCACATACAGGTCTGAGGTGAGAAGGTGATGCACCTTTTCGAGAATGATATTCTTTGTGTTTTCGTCGGCAATGTTCTTGACAAAGGAATCGTCGATAAAATCCAGAAAATCCGAAAAGGCATCGTAAAGGCGCTCTTTTGTTGCCAGATCTGGCAGGTTGAGCTTTATATATTCCTTCAGGCGTTCCTTCATATCATCGGGAGTGCCCTCAAAAAGATCAGCCGGAGTCTGCAGAGCATTCATTCCGTTAAAGCAGGAATGTCTCGGCACGAACTCTGTCTCAACGGTATTTATGGGGTACGGGGTGTTTTCAAGATGGCTCACCGTCTTTTTAACGGCGATATTTCCCATGAGCCTTGCATCCGCTCTTACGGTGGCAAGAGGCGGTTCCATGTTTATCGCAGCAGGATGATCGTCAAAGCCTACTACGGCGATATCCTTGCCGATCTCTGTCCCGCGCTTTTCAAGTACTTCGTAAAGCACCTGTGCGATAACATCATTTACACAGACTATTGCATCAAGATCGGGACATTCATTCAAAAAGGCTTCCGCATCCTTGCCGCTGTCGTATGAGATGCCGCAGAAGCGGACATATTTTTCGTCGTATGCTATGCCGTTCTTTTCAAGACCTTCACGGTATGCGTCGTGCCTTTCAGCGCAGTCCACATTGTCGGGATGGCCTGCAAGCAGACCGATCTTTCTGCGCCCCTGAGCTACAAGAAAATCTATTGCGGAGATTATGCCGGGCTTGTTGTCAAAGACAAGATGCTCGTAATTCCCGACCTTTGAGGCAACGCAGAGAACATGAGTGTCCCTGAAGGTCTTCAGGAACTTTTCAATGTCGGATGTCTGCGATGAATAGGCAATAGTGCCCATAGCGGCAATGACATAGTCAAAGTGAGCCTGGGCTGCGTATTTGAACAGTACATTGTACTGATAGTCATAATCCTTATCGAAAGAATAGTCCGGGGAAATAGCGCCTACATAGTTTCCGGGAATGATGGTAAGGTTCACATCCATCTGCTTTGCGGCATCCATTGCGCCCTTGGCCAGCTCACTGCTGAAAAAATCAGTTATTTTTGCAACGAGCAGGCATATATTGTGTCTCTTTTTATTCATTGCGGAAAACACATCTGAATATTATCAACGGAATA
>CAMHMM010000159.1 GCA_946186215.1 uncultured Ruminococcus sp.
TCATGGCATATTCCGTTCAGCAGATACTAAGAAAGGACAGCCCCGTCAAGAATGTTGTGCTTGACCTTTCCTGCAACGGCGGCGGAGCAGCTGACACCGCATTCTATACCATCGCGGCTGTGCTCGGAAAAGCTGATATCTGCCTTGAAGATACAATGACAGGTGCTCTTGTAACCTCAAGATACTATGCTGATACAAACTTTGACAAGAAGTTCGACAGTAAGGATACTCTCGCAGGAAAAGGCCTCAACATCTACTGCCTTACCTCCGATGCAAGCTTCTCCTGCGGCAACCTTGTACCGAGCATACTCAAGCAGGACTCCAATGTAGCTCTTATCGGCCAGACCAGCGGCGGCGGCGCGTGCGTGGTACTTCCTTTCTGCACAGCTTCGGGTACATTCTTCAATACATCCGGCTCTATGCGTATAAGCTTCCTGAAGAACGGTTCTTTCTATGATGTTGATGAAGGCGCAATTGCTGATTATGCTCTCAGCAAGAAGGAAAGCTTCTACGACAGACAGAAGCTCGTTGAGTTCATAGACTCACTGCTGTGATGTCCGTCTCAACTGCCGGAAGGCGGGTATACATACTGAACTGATTCAGGTTTGAATTCAAAGGTTGTGCAGAGCCACTCTGCACAACCTTTTGACTAAGAATTACCTATCTGTTGCTTATCAAACAAATGAAAATGGAAAAAGGAGGGCTTTTATGAAGAAAAAACTATTCACAGGTATTATGGCATGGACTTTGACAGCAAGTTTAGTCCTTTCCGGCTGCGGTAGCGAAAACACTGCGGGATCTCCGACCACAACGGAACAGACGGCGAAACCTGCCGAAACAACGGCAGCTGCGGAAGCGGAAGCGGAAGACAATGAAGTATCGTCTGCCACTGACATGACAGAGGACGACACAGCCGCCGTGAGTGAAACGGCCGTTCCCGCAGATAATGAAAAGCGCACGGGCGCGGCATGGATCGATTCCGGACTGTATGGAACATTCGAGGGAATGGGTGAGATCCGCCCGCAGGACGATTTTGCAGCGTATGTAAACCGCGAATGGGCGGAAAGCGTTCAGATCCCGCAGGGACAGTCGAACATCTCGTCCAGAGTCGAACACGATCTTGAAAACAGCGAGCTGAAGATCGCTCTTCTGAAGGGTGAGAAAAAGGACGACGAAGAACTTACTGCGGCGCAGAATTTCTTCGCATTGCTTCTTGACTGGGATATGAGGAATGAAGCCGGGTATAGTGAACTGAAGACCTATACCGACACCATCATGGCGATCTCCGACATTGATGAGCTGACGGAGTTTCTTTCCGACAGTGATAAAAACCTGTACGGATACCCGATGATAGAAACGACTGTCATGTCCGATAGCAAAGATGCCATGAGCAATGTCGTGTGTCTGGCGTATCCCGCGCTTATGAGCGGCATGGACGACTCGTTCTATACCGACGAGGAAGATGGCCCGATGCGCCAGTATTTCCGCGGTATTTCGGAATACATGATGACGCGGCTCGGATATACCGAGGCAGAGGCTAAGGAGATATTCGATCGCAGTGTCGGGTTTGAAAGCAATTTTGCGCCTGCTATCGCTGAATTTCAGAAGAGGATCATCACCGAAGGAGCAGGACCCGCAAGATACAATCCCTATACTTCCGAAGAGCTTGATGAGCTCTTTACAAATGTACCGGTAAAGGATTTTTACAACAAGCTGGGCATCAGTCTTGACGGCAAGGTGGTTCTGTTTAATCCGAAAGCGCTTGAGATCTATGACGGACTTTATACCAATGAGCATATCGAGGAATTGAAGTCCTGGATACTTGTCTGGACTCTTTTGAAAACCAGTGATTTTATCGACAGAGAGACCTGTGAAGCCGGTGCAAAAGCGGCCGCACCGCTGACCGGCACCGATGCGATGCTGCCGGATGATCAGTATGCGCTGAAAGCCATCTACGATCTTATCCCTGGTATCATTGACAAGCTCTATGCGGAGTATTGTTTCGATCCGGAAGTCAAAACTCAGGTCACGGAACTGACTAACATGATCATCTCCGGGTACAGAGATATGCTGAATGAAGAAGACTGGCTGTCAGACACAACAAAGGCGGCAGCTATCGAGAAGCTGGATAACATAAAGGTACATGTCTGCTATCCGGATAATATGCCCGATTTTACGGATGTAAAGGTACCGGCTAAAGAAGACGGCGGAACGCTTTTGCAGGCATATAAGTCTGTCATCAGTCATCTTATTAAAGCCAATGGTCAGAAGCTCCTGCAGAAGAACGACGGCACATACTGGAACACTGAGATCCAGTACAGTGAACTCGGTGCCGCATATATGCCTAACGAAAACTCCATCAATATCAATGCTGCGATCTGCGGCGGAGATTATTTCGACGCTTCCTGGCCGATCGAAAAGAAGCTTGGCGGAGTTTGTATGGTCATCGGCCATGAGATCACACATGCGTTCGACACGGAAGGCTCTGAATATGATAAAGACGGCAATTACGACAACTGGTGGCTGCCCGAGGACAGGGAAGCATTCGAGCAGCGCGTGGATAAGCTGATCGCGTATTACAGCGACCTTCTGCCCGTCCCTCAGCTTACGGATCAGCCTTACGGCGAAGACGGCGCACACTATGTCTCCGTTGAGGCGATCGCCGACCTTGGCTCCATGAAGTGTCTGCTCTCCATCGCAAAGGACATTGAAGGCTTCGATTACGATATGTTCTTTACGCAGATCGCAACAATTCAGAAAAACGCGAGATATGACGCAGCAGAGATGCAGTATCTCGCTACGGACAATCATCCGATAGAATGCTATCGCTGCAATATCCCCGTGCAGAATTATGACGAGTTCATTGATACATACGGAGTGAAAGAAGGAGACGGTATGTATCTTGCACCGGAAGACAGGATAATTGTTTGGTAAAAACAGTTTCAGCATTTCGGAAAAGAGCAGACTTGATAAAGAGGTCAAATCCTCGGAAAGGACGAGCTATGAATAAGAGACTGAGAAGAGTATGTGCGGCGCTTGCTTGTACAATGATGCTGACGACCGCGACGGGCGCTTTCAATGCTACAGTATTTGCGGACAGCACAAACACAAATGTAAGCTCCGCCACGGGCAAGTCATACACGGTAAAAGGGAAAAATGTGAACTTTTACAGGCAGACTCCCGGCAATAAATCGAAAAAGACGGTTTACTTCATAAACGGAAGTGATGTTCCGTATATGGAGATCACCGACCTTGCGGGCTTTCTTGCCGATTCGTACAAGGGCTTAGGCAATTCAACTTACAGCATTGATGTGAAGAAGTCCGGTGACACGGTTACCCTGACGAGAGGAAAAGGCAGTAAGTGCAAGATAGATTTTTCCTCGGATACGGTTTACTTCCCGAACTTCAATGAATTCACAAAGCTGCGTGACGATCAGCTTGATATCGAGTTAAGAGACCAGCCGCCGGTTGATGATAACGGCAAGCCCGTCTACATCAAAAGAGTGGACAAGACCGCAAGCGTGCGAAGCGGTGCGCCGGTGACTCTGGATCTCGCGTCATACAGTGTCGATCTTGTCCACAAGGGCGACAAATATTATATGCCGATACAGACCTTCAATGATGTATTCATGTGGCGTACAGATACTTATGTTCTGTACAACGGCAAAAGCTTGTTCTATACCGACCTGTCTTTAGATAATATGGTAGATATAACAGGAGAGCCGACAGATCTTGGCAAGCTTTACTATAAGAATGCAAAGACCGCGACTGTAAGCAAGGAGTTCGCTCAGTACAATTATAACGAACTGTGTTTTGCGCTCGATCATCTTTACGGAATGAAAGAAGAACATGGTATCGAAAGCTTTGACGGACTCTTCACCGAAACAGGTCTCAAGAAAGAGTTCCTTTCCGGAAACTCCAAAAGAATGGACGGCGCTCTTGTTAAGCTGTTTAGTCTGTATCTCAACGACGGTCATACTTTCTATGACGGTTCAAGCTATGCTACCGGCCCCGAATATATCGCGAAGGTAATGGATGAACTTGATGTCGGATCAGTTAGTCTGGGATATAATCTTAAAAAGATAGCGCCGCTAAAGAAAAGAGCAGAATTCTTCCCCGACGGTGTTCCCGGTTATGAGGAAATAGGTGACACCGCATTTATCACATTCGATCATTTTGGTTATGCGGAGAAGGATTATTATGCCGAAGCGCCCACGAAAGACAGCAGCGACACCATAGGTATAATAGCATATTCCGTTCAGCAGATACTGCGCAAGAACAGCCCCATAAAGAATGTTGTTCTTGATATCTCTATGAACGGCGGCGGAGATTCCGACGCTGCGATATATACGGTAGCGGCTTTTCTCGGAAAAGCAACGCTGAGTACCAAGGATGTTTTAAGCGGGGCGGTATCTACTGTCGAATACAAAGCAGATACCAACTTCGATCACAAATTTGATGAAAAGGACTACCTTGCGGACAAGGGACTCAACCTTTACTGTCTTGAATCGAGCGCCAACTTCTCCAGCGGCAATCTTGTTCCCGGTTCTTTCAAACAGAACAGGGGAGTTACAGTTATCGGGCAGAGGAGCTCCGGCGGCGCCTGCTATGTCAGCAAAATGACCACTGCATCCGGAAGCTTTATAACTATATCAGACCCGCTGACCGAAGTAGCTATGATGAATGGCTCGTACTACAATGTTGACCGCGGCGTGGAACCGGATATTTACCTTTCCAAGCTTGACAGCTACTATGACAGAAAAGATCTCGTTGAGTTCATACATGGATTGAAGTGATGTCTGTCTCAACTGCCGGAAGGCGGGTATACAGATAGAACCATTTCAGGCTTGAATTATAAAGGTTGTGCAGAGCGGCTCTGCACAACCTTTTTCTTACATAACTCAGTGCAATCTACAGTGATCGTTTTGAGCCATATGATCCTTTCAGTATTCGGTTTATCGTAAGCGTCAAATAATCCGCGGCTTCCAATAAAAAGGGATCTCGTGTATAATAAAGTCTAAGCAGCTCCATAGACTAAATTGGAAAGTCTGATTTAGTCTATTGGAGAATTTTTGAAAAGTTAGACACGGGAGGATAAAAATGGAAGCAACAACAACGATCACAGCAATCAAGCAGGAAGTAAGACTGAGGGAGTGGGCAGCACAGATAGAAGCCCAGCGCGCAAGCGGACTGTCAGTCAAAGAGTATTACAAGCGATTAGATAACGGAAGTTTTCAGTGGCCGCGCAATGAGACCGAGGCATTACTTCTTACGC